>JANOWB010000185.1:0-7015 GCA_031417695.1 Polaromonas sp. | reverse complement strand
CTTTTGGCCGCTGGTGGAGTCGCTGAACGCGCCTGCCGGGTTGGATCTGCGCGTCAACACGCTAAAAGACAAGCGAGCCGATATTCAAAAAGAGCTCAGCAAAGCAGGCCTTAAAACGACTGCAACGCCGTATTCGCCTTGGGGTTTGCGGCTGGCCGATAAATCGCAGTTGGGCAAGCTCGACGCATTTACCCGCGGCGCGATTGAAGTGCAGGACGAAGGCTCTCAATTGCTGGCTTTGCTCGTTGATGCGAAACGCGGTGAGATGGTGGTGGACTTTTGCGCTGGTGCGGGCGGAAAGACGCTGGCTCTTGGCGCAACCATGCGCAGCACCGGGCGCTTGTACGCTTTTGACACGTCGGGCCACAGGCTGGCCGCGCTCAAGCCACGCTTGGCCCGCAGCGGCTTGTCAAACGTGCACCCAGTGGCTATCGCGCATGAGCGAGACGACCGAATCAAACGTCTGGCGGGCAAAATTGATCGGGTGCTGGTCGACTCGCCGTGCTCTGGCCTGGGCACCCTGCGCCGCAACCCAGACCTGAAGTGGCGGCAAACCCCGAAAGCTATTGAAGAGCTGGTGGCCAAGCAAACGGCCATTTTGCAGAGCGCGTCTCGGCTTTTAAAGCCTGGTGGGCGGCTGGTTTATGCCACTTGCAGTGTTTTACGCGAAGAAAACGAAGCCATCGCCGAAGCCTTCTCTGCTGCCAATAATGACTTCATCCCCCTTGAAGTGGGCCCTATCTTGACCCATCTAGGGGTTGAACATGCCCCAACCCTGTGCAGCGGGCCTTACCTGAGGTTATGGCCCAACCGGCACCAAACCGATGGTTTTTTTGCTGCAGTTTGGCAAAAGAAGCCAGCAATTTAACGGCAATTGACGAAATTTCAACAATTTTTAACCGATGAAGCTGAACTTTCAAGGTCTTTTAAGACTCGTAGCTCTTACAAGATTCCCGCTAGCAAGAAGCCGCGGTAAAGCTTAGAATACAGAGATTGTTTCGACGTTTGCAAAACGACACTCTGACGTTTAGCTGCAAAGTCCCCTTTAAGGATTCATATGATGTTGTTTGATGCTGGCCTGGATTGGCTGGCTCACGGCCTTCTGGCAGCAAGTTGGTGGCAAATTGTTTTGTACGCGTTGATCACAACGCACATCACTATTGCCAGCGTAACGATTTATTTGCACCGCCACCAAGCGCACCGTGCCATGGACTTGCACGCGCTGCCGTCGCATTTCTTTCGCCTGTGGTTGTGGCTGGGCACAGGCCAGGTCACTAAAGAGTGGGTGTCCATTCACCGCAAGCACCACGCAAAATGCGAAACGCTGGAAGACCCGCACAGCCCGCAAGCCCACGGCATTGAAAAAGTGTTTTGGCAGGGTGCTGAGCTGTACCGCGCCGAAAGCAAAAACAAGGAAACCATGACCAAGTACGGTCACGGCACGCCTAACGACTGGGTTGAACGCAACCTGTACACCCGCTACAGCTGGCAAGGCGTTGGCTTGATGATGATCATCAACCTGGCATTGTTTGGCGCTGCTGGTTTGGCGGTGTGGGCGGTTCAGATGGTTTGGATTCCTGTCACCGCGGCCGGCATTATTAATGGCATTGGTCACTACTGGGGCTACCGCAATTTTGAATCACCAGACGCCAGCACCAACATTTCGCCGTGGGGCATCATGATCGGTGGCGAAGAGCTGCACAACAACCACCACACCTACCCTACGTCGGCCAAGTTTTCTGTTAAGCCGTACGAGTTTGATATTGGCTGGGTTTACATCCGGGCGCTGGAAAAAGTTGGCCTGGCAAAAGTCAAAAAAGTACCGCCCAAAATGCAGTTGGGTGCAATAGCCCCCGTAGCAGATGAAAAGACACTTGAGGCGTTGATTGCTCACCGTTATGAAGTCATGGCTGGTTACGCCAGTGCGCTGCGCAATGCGGGCAGGGCAGAAGTCGCTGCATTGAAGTCGCGCAATGCCGATGCATCGCTTTTACGCAAAGCCAATCGCTGGCTGCACCGTGACGACGACAAGGTTCCAACCGCCGCCAAGCCGCAACTAGCCCAGGCTCGCGCTGAGCACCCGGTGCTCGACAAAATGTTGGTGATGCGCGAAGAGCTACGCCAGATGTGGCTGACCACTTCCGCGTCGCGCGAGCAGTTGACAGCTGACCTGCAAGCATGGTGCCGCCGCGCTGAAGAAAGTGGCATTGCTGCGTTGCACGAGTTTTCAATGAAGCTGCGCGCTGCCAGGGTCTAAGAAACGCAAACGGATCTGTTCATCCCAAGCCGCTGCGACGCACTTGCGTTTCGGCGGCTTTTTTATTGCGTGCCGTCTAATGCTATGTGGGTGCTGAGCCGCCTTGCTTGTCTTAAGCCAGTTGGCGAGAGTTAAACAGCTTTTAGCGTCCGCCGAATTTACTTCGGTGCGTCAGCAAATCGACGACCAAGCGCCGGTGCCGGCAACGCGCAAGAGCAAGGGACACACTAAGGACCACTGGCAGAAGCTGGGCGTAAAAAAACCGCTGAGCATTGCTGCCAGCGGTTTTAACAGAACGGAAACGGCGCTGAATTATTTCAGCTTGATTTCTTTGTATTCCACATGCTTGCGTGCTTTTGGATCAAACTTCATGATCAGCATTTTGTCAGGTGTGGTTTTCTTGTTTTTGGTGGTCGTGTAGAAATGACCCGTGCCGGCAGTTGATTCCAGCTTGATTTTTTCGCGTGCGCCTTTAGCCATGATAGTTGTCCTTAAACTTCACCACGGGCACGAAGATCCACCAGGATCGCGTCAATGCCCTTTTTGTCGATCAAACGCAGACCTGCGCTGGTGATGCGCAAGCGCACCCAACGGTTTTCGGTCTCGACCCAAAAACGACGGTACTGCAAGTTCGGCATGAACCGGCGCTTGGTTTTGTTGTTGGCGTGGGAAACCTTGTTTCCTACCATCGGGCCTTTGCCCGTTACCTGACAGACGCGTGCCATGAGCACTCTCCGTAAAAAAAATGAAATCGGATGTGGAAAGGCGCATGTGAATGCGTGATTTTTCCAGCGAAGCCTCAGAGTATAGCCTGAATTCGAAAAATTCGGGTGAGCAAAAAACCAATCTGAGGGCTAAATCAGCTGCTTTGCTCCAAAAAGCGTTGAGCGTCCAATGCTGCCATGCAGCCCGTACCAGCGCTTGTAATGGCTTGGCGGTAAATGTGGTCTTGCACATCGCCCGCCGCAAACACGCCCGGCACGCTGGTCATGGTGGCGAAACCGTCCAAACCGGTTTTGGTAATGATGTAGCCGCCCTTCATCTCGAGCTGGCCCGCAAAAATGTCGGTATTTGGCTGGTGGCCAATAGCAATGAAGCAGCCTTTGAGTGCAATGTCGTGCGTTGATTCGTCGGTCGTGCTTTTTAGCCGCACGCCAGTCACGCCGCCCGCGTCGCCCAGCACTTGCTCCAGCGTGTTGAAAGTTTTAAGCGTAATTTTGCCGGCAGCCACTTTTTCATGCAGTTTGTCGACCAAAATTGCCTCTGCTTTGAACTTGTCGCGGCGGTGAACCAGGTAGACCTTGCTCGCGATATTAGACAAATAAAGCGCTTCTTCAACCGCCGTATTGCCGCCACCCACCACGCAAACGTCTTGCTCTCGGTAAAAGAACCCGTCGCAAGTTGCGCAGCCCGACACGCCTTTGCCCATGAAGGCGGTTTCACTTTCCAAGCCGAGGTACTTTGCAGATGCGCCAGTGCAAATAATCAGCGAATCGCAGGTGTACACGTCGCTGTCGCCAGTCAAAGTAAACGGGCGCTTGGAAAAATCGACGGTATGAATGTGATCGAAAATAATTTCTGTTTTAAAGCGCTCTGCGTGCTCTAAAAACCGCTGCATCAGCTCAGGGCCTTGCACGCCTTGGGCATCGGCGGGCCAGTTGTCAACATCGGTGGTGGTCATGAGCTGGCCACCTTGGGCAATGCCGGTGATCAATACCGGATTCAAATTGGCGCGAGCTGCATAAACCGCGGCGGTGTAGCCCGCCGGGCCGGAGCCCAAGATGAGTACTTTGGAATGTTTCATGGGTAAAGTGGTAATTGGTTGTGCACTCAGTTACAGTCCAAGTAATTCTGAGCTGATCGATAGACCGTTATTGAAGTGATGCCTGATTGTAGAAAAAACAATTGGCTGCCGCTTCAAAACGCTGAGTTAATCGAGCGAATTGAGGAGAAGACGATGTCGACAATGGTATCTAACCTTGAGCTTATCCGCCGGGTTCCGCTTTTTTCAATGCTGACCGCCAGCCAAGCCGAGTCCGTGGCTGATGCGGTGATCAAATCGAGGTTCAAACGTGGCGAAGCGATTGTTGAGCAGGGCAAAAAGTCAAATGCGCTTGCCATCATTTTGACCGGACGCGCCCGCGTGGTCACCACTGACGGGCGCGGGCGCGAGGTGATTCTGGCGTCCATGAAGCCGGGCGATTACATCGGCGAAATGAGTCTGATAGACAACGAACCGCACTCAGCGACCGTGCGCGCTGAGGTTCAAACCGACGTGTTGATATTGGGGCGGCTTGAGTTCGCCCGCTGCCTGCCTGAAAACTCGTCAATGGCCTACGCGGTGATGAAGGGTCTGGTACAGCGGCTGCGCCATGCTGACCGCAAAATTGAATCATTGGCGTTGATGGATGTGTACGGCCGGGTGGCCCGCACCTTGCTGGAATTCGCTGTGATTGATGAGCAAGGCAACGCAGTGATCAAAGACCGCGTGTCTCGGCAAGACTTGGCGAAAATGGTCGGCGCCTCCCGCGAAATGGTCAGCCGGGTCATGAAAGACCTCGAAGACCGCGGTTTCATTGAGACCCGCACCGATGGTTCGATGGTGGTTAAAGAACGACTTAACGCGCTGGGCTAAGCCACTACGGTTCGCCCCTGCGATTAGGCCTTGGCTGGTTGCCGCTACGCGCTGGTTTTATCTTGCGGCCAAGGTGTTAAAACCAATAGCTACCGCCCGAGTGCGTTAAGCTTGCAGGCGGTATGACCTATTCTTTAGACACTCTCAATTCTCGCAACACACCCAACACGCCAGAGCCCAGCGGGCTGAGCCGCTTTGCCCAGGAAGGCGGCTTGATTCTCGGGCTGCTGGGCCTGGTGTTCTGGCTGGCCGCGCTGATCAGCCATTCAGCCCAAGACCCTGCGTGGTCCACTTCTGGAATATTGCAAGCAGCAGGCGCGCCCGCCTTTCGCAATTGGGGCGGGCCGTTGGGCGCTTATTTGGCCGACGGTAGCTATTTCCTCCTTGGGTTCTCGGCATGGTGGCTCATTGCCGCGGGTGTGCGCGCATGGCTGTCTGGCCTGGCTCGCTGGTTGCGCGGCGATGTGCGTGCTGCTGTGCCTTGGAGTCACACCGTTTTTTGGCTGGGTCTGGCGGTGCTGCTGATCGCCAGCTGCGGGCTGGAGTGGTCGCGGCTTTACCGTTATGAAGGCAATCTGCCCGACCATTCCGGCGGCGCACTTGGGTTTTTGGTGGGCAGTTTCAGTGTGAAATGGCTGGGTTTTGCGGGCTCTGGTTTGGTGCTGATTTCCCTCGGCGTGGTGGCGGCATCCAGTGTGTTTCGGTTTTCTTGGGGTCACACCGCGCAAAGATTGGGTCTGTGGTTGACCAGTCTGGTGGAGTCGCGCCGCGAAAAGCGCGAAATTGCGGAAGATTTGGCGGTTGGTAAAAAGGCCGCCCGCGAGCGAGAAGACACACTCATTGACGAGCGCATCGACATCAAAGAACATCACCCGGCGCCAGTGTTTATCGAGCCCGCTTTGGTCGATATTCCCAAGAGCGAGCGGGTAGTCAAAGAGCGGCAAAAGCCACTGTTTAGTGAAATGCCCGACTCCAAATTGCCGCAAGTCGATTTGCTCGACGGTGCAATTTCCAAACAAGAAACCGTGGCGCCAGAGACGCTGGAAATGACTTCACGGCTGATCGAGAAAAAGCTCAAAGACTTCGGCGTTGAAGTGCGCGTGGTGGCCGCAGCGCCAGGCCCTGTCATTACGCGCTATGAAATTGAGCCCGCCACAGGCGTCAAGGGCTCGCAGGTCGTTGGCTTGGCTAAAGACCTTGCGCGCGCGCTGAGCCTGGTGTCGATTCGCGTGATCGAGACCATTCCCGGCAAAAATTACATGGCGCTCGAGTTGCCCAACGCCAAGCGCCAATCCATTCGACTGAGCGAGATTTTGGGCTCGCAAATTTACAACGAGGCCAAGAGCTTGCTGACCATCGGGTTGGGTAAAGACATTGGCGGCAACGCTGTGGTGGCCGATTTGGCAAAAATGCCGCACTGCTTGGTGGCAGGCACAACGGGTTCAGGCAAGTCAGTCGGTATCAATGCCATGATTTTGAGCCTGCTGTACAAAGCCGATGCGCGTGATGTGCGGCTGCTGTTGATTGACCCCAAAATGCTGGAGATGAGCGTGTACGAGGGCATACCGCACCTGCTGTGCCCAGTGGTCACAGACATGCGCCAAGCGGCACACGGCCTGAACTGGTGCGTGGCGGAAATGGAAAAGCGCTACAAGTTAATGAGCAAGCTGGGCGTGCGTAACCTGGCGGGCTATAACGTAAAAATCGACGAGGCCAAAGCCCGCGGCGAGTTTGTTTACAACCCCTTCAGCTTGACGCCCGATCAGCCCGAGCCGCTGGAGCGTTTGCCGTACATCGTGGTGGTGATTGACGAGCTGGCCGACTTGATGATGGTGGTCGGTAAAAAAATTGAAGAGCTGATTGCCCGCCTGGCACAAAAGGCACGTGCTGCCGGCATTCATTTGGTACTGGCCACGCAGCGCCCCAGCGTGGATGTCATCACTGGTTTGATCAAAGCCAACATACCGACACGATTGAGTTTTCAGGTGTCCAGCAAGATCGACAGCCGCACCATCCTCGATGAAATGGGCGCTGAAGCCTTGCTTGGCATGGGCGACATGCTGTACAAAGCGGGCGGCTCAGGCATTCCAGTGCGCGTGCACGGCGCATTCGTCAGCGACGAG
>JANOWB010000184.1:0-4766 GCA_031417695.1 Polaromonas sp. | reverse complement strand
TGGACGATTCCCACAGCAGCCAGCGGTTGATGTCGGCGCGAACCTGCAGGTTGCCAGGGTAAGCGTTTTGGGCGCTTGGCGTGCCCTGCTTGTCGGCGGCGTACATCAAAATGGCATTGGACTCCCACAGCTCAAAATCGCCATCACGCATCGCAGGCACCGACGCGTTGGGATTAAGTCCGATGTACGGCATTTCTTTTTGCGCACCTTTGAAATAGTCCACATGCACCAGCTTGTAGGGCGCATCCATGAGTTGTAGTCCGGCCAGTACCTTGCGGCAATTGATCGTGATGGGGTCGGCGTGAAGTTCCAGCATTTGTCTTGTCTCCTGTTAGATTGATCTAATCGTTTGTAGTGACTCGTGGGCCCTGAGCACTGTTTGGGGCCAGTCCCCGGTCGCAGGGTACTGCGCAATTAGGCCCGTGTGTTGATTGACACGGCGTAAGTGCGTCACTAAAGTAGGAACTCTTTGTAGCCTAAATCGACACAATGACCGTTTCAATCGACACCTTGCGCGCTTTCGTTGAAGTCGCCAAACACTTGAGCGTTAGCGGCGCTGGCAAAGCATTAGGCCTGCCTAAAAGCGCCATCAGCAAGCGCGTAGCCAGCCTGGAGGCAAGTGTTGACGCCACCCTGTTTAGCCGCAGCACGCGCAAAATTGCGCTCACCGGCGCCGGCGAACTTTATCTCGATTTCGCCCAGCGCACCGTCGCGCAGGCGGGTATTGCGCATGAAAACCTGAAAGACCTGCATGCGGCAGCTGGTGGACGCCTTCTAGGAAAAATTCGGCTTACAGCGCCAGTTTCATGGGGTCAAAAAGTGCTTGCCAAGCGTTTGCCCGCTTTCGTGCATTTGCACCCCGATTTGGAGATCGAGCTGCAACTAAGTGATCGCATGATGGATTTGGCCTATGAGCGAATTGATCTCGCGCTGCGCTGGTCCAGCGCGCCGATGCTTGGGTTATCTTGCGTGGACATCGCTTCAGTCGACTGGGTGTACGTTGCTTCCCCAGCTTATCTGGCGCACGCAGGCATACCTTCTCAGCCGCAGTCACTGGTTAACCACAGCTGTATGTGCTACTGGCAAGAAAGTGCGGACGACGCGTGGAACATGCGCGAGGTACGTCGCAATACCGGGCGTAACCTGCCCAGCTTAATCAGCCCACCAAGTGAGCGAGTAACGGTTCGCGTGAGCAGCCGATTTCATGCTAACAATCCCGAGACGGTTTGCCTTGCCGCAATGGCTAGCTGCGGCATCGCGCTGTTACCCGGTTATGCATGTGCCGAGGCGTTGCGCAGTAAAAAGCTGGTGCGCGTCCTGCGCAATTGGATTCCTGAAACCAAGTTTGGCACTCACATCACCGCAGTTGCTACCCCAGAGCGGATGCGCCTTGCACGTGTTCGGGCCTTGGTTGCTCACTTACGGGCGCCGGCAGCTACGTCTGCTTAATGAGCCCATCCGTTTCCCCAAAAACAGAACACAATTCGGCAGTCGGGAGCTTGGTATCGCCATGAGCTACTTGTTGCCGGGTTTTCAGAAACAACAAACGATTTGTTATTGCGTGGCGATGGGTCTTTTTGCGTTTGGCACTACGAAGTATGAAAAAAAAGGCACTAAAAAGTGCCTTTTCTCATACTAAAACAGCTTATAGCCCAATAAATACGGGCGCAAGCAGCTACTAATTAAATAGCGCCTACGCAGCCCTCGCCTTCACCTTCAACCGCCAAGCATGCAGCAGCGGCTCGGTATACCCACTTGGCTGCGCCAGTCCTTTGAACACCAGATCAGTCGCTGCCTTGTAAGCCATTGACGTGTCGAAGTTACCGGCCATAGGCTGGTACAGCTTGTCTCCTGCATTCTGGCCGTCAACCACCGCGGCCATGCGCTGGAAGGTCTCTGTGATTTGCGCTTTGCTCACCACGCCGTGCAGCAGCCAGTTGGCCATGTGCTGGCTGCTGATGCGCAGCGTAGCGCGGTCCTCCATCAGACCGATGTTGTGAATGTCTGGCACTTTGCTGCAGCCTACGCCTTGATCAACCCAGCGCACGACGTAACCCAAAATGCCTTGGGCGTTGTTGTCGAGCTCTTGCGACTTTTCAGCTCCTGACCAGTTGGGCGTGGTCGTGACGGGGATTTGCAGCAGGGCGTTTAGCGTGTCTGCGCGGAGTTTTTTAGCGTCGGCTTTGTTGACCGCTTTTTCCATGTCTTTCTGCACCTTGCTGACCTTGACCTGGTGGTAGTGCAAAGCGTGCAGCGTGGCGCCCGTGGGGCTGGGCACCCACGCGGTATTGGCACCGGCCAGCGGATGGCTGATTTTTTGCGTCATCATCGCGGCCATCAAATCGGGCATGGCCCACATGCCTTTGCCGATTTGCGCTTTGCCGCGCAGCCCGCACGCCAAGCCGACTTGCACGTTGTTTTTTTCGTAAGCAGCAATCCAGGTGCTGGTTTTCATGTCGCCTTTGCGGATCATTGGGCCGGCTTGCATGGCGGTGTGCATTTCGTCGCCAGTGCGGTCTAAGAAGCCCGTGTTGATAAAAGCTACGCGCGAGCTGGCCGCCGCAATGCAGGCCATCAGGTTGGCGCTGGTGCGGCGCTCTTCGTCCATGATGCCGAGCTTGACGGTGCTGTCTTTTAAACCCAGCATTTTCTCAACCCGGCCAAACAACTCAGCGGCAAACGCCACTTCAGCCGGGCCATGCATTTTGGGTTTGACGATATAAACGCTGCCCTTGCGTGAATTTTTGATGCCAGGCTTGCCCTTGAGCTTCAAGTCGTGCAGGGCGATGGTGGTGGTGACCACAGCGTCCAAAATACCTTCAGGAATTTCTTTGGTTTTGCCATCAAGAGCCGTGTAGGTGATGGACGGGTTGGTCATCAAGTGGCCGACGTTGCGCAAAAACATGAGTGAGCGGCCGTGCAGCACGACAGGCTTTTTGCTGGTGGCCGATGTATAGATGCGGTCAGCATTCAAGCCGCGTGTGAAGGTTTTGCCGTCTTTGGTCACGCTCTCGGTCAGCGTGCCTTGCAAGATGCCCAGCCAGTTGCTGTAGGCCAGCACTTTGTCGTCTGCATCGACCACGGCGACTGAGTCTTCCAGGTCCAAAATGGTCGACAGCGCTGCTTCAAGCACCAAATCGCAAACGTTGGCGGGGTCAGTTTTGCCAATCGGCGTGGCGGCGTTGATTTGAATGTCAATGTGCAAGCCGTTGTGCTGGAGCAGCACTGACGATGGCTTGGCCATGGTGCCTTGGTAACCAATGAACTGTTTAGCGTCAGCCAAGCCAACGCTTTTGCCACTTTTAAGTTTCACAGCCAGCTTGCCAGCGCGCACGCTGTAGCCAACTGAATCAATGTGTGAACCACTGGCCAGCGGCGCGGTGCGGTCTAGCACGTAGCGGGCGTATTCAATGACTTTGGCGCCGCGTTTGGGGTTGTAGCCCTTGCCCTTTTCAGCGCCATCAGCCTCAGAAATGACATCCGTGCCGTACAGCGCGTCATACAGGCTGCCCCAACGTGCGTTGGCGGCGTTCAGTGCGTAGCGTGCATTCAAAATCGGCACAACCAATTGCGGGCCGGCCTGCTTGGCCAGTTCCGCGTCGACATTGTCGGTGGTGGCTTTGACTTTTTTCGGCGCGGGCACGAGGTAGCCGATGCTGGTCAGGAATTTTTGGTAGCCCTTCATGTCAGTAACCGGGCCTGGATTGGCTTTGTGCCAAGCGTCAAGTTCAGTTTGCAGGCGGTCACGCTCGGCCAGCAAGGCGATGTTTTTTGGCGCTAAGTCGGCCACGATGGCGTCAAAGCCTAGCCAAAACTGCTCGCTGGTCACGCCAGTGCCCGGCAATACTTTTTTCTCAATGAACTGGTGCAGTTGTGTAGCGACTTGCAGGCGGTGGCACGTCGTGCGGGCAGATGGCGAGGGGGTCAAGGCAAACTCCAAAAATAGACTGGGATTGAAAGCCGCGTGAACGCGAACCCCCTATTTTAATTTATTGCCGCTCTGCTATCGGCCGCGCGGCAGCTAGCGCTTGCCGAAAATCGCTGTGCCCACCCGTACCATCGTGCTGCCTGATTGAATTGCTGCCTCGAGGTCAGCCGTCATGCCCATAGACAACGTGTCTAGCGGATCCGTTAACATTTTTGATGCATTTATGGAGTCAAATAGCTCCTTAGCCACCAAATGCAGGGCGCAAGCAGCTTCGAAATTAATAGCAGGCTCAGGCAGCGTCATCAAGCCGCGCAGCCGCAACTGGGGCAGCTTGACGACTTCAGCAATCAGCGCGGGCAGCTCGCTTGGGGTAACGCCGGATTTATTAGCCCCGCCGTCGGTGTTGACCTGAATACATATCTGCAGCGGCGCCAAGTGCCCAGGCCGCTGCTCGCTGAGACGTTGGGCAATTTTCAGGCGGTCTACCGACTGCACCCAGTCGAAATGCTCGGCCACCAGCCGGGTTTTGTTGCTTTGTATCGGACCAATGCAGTGCCAGACAAGACCTGCGTGCGCTTGCAGGGCGGTGATTTTTGCCACGCCTTCAGTTATGTAGTTTTCACCGAACGCCCGCTGGCCCGTCGCCATGGCCTCAAGCACAGCATCCGCGCCAAACGTTTTAGACACTGCCAGCAAAGTAACGCTGGCGGGGTCACGCCCGGCCGCTACGCAAGCGGTGGTGATGCGGTCGCGTACGCTGTACAAATTGCGCTCAATCATGGTCATAATCCGACTGTAAACTGAAACTACTTATTACCAGTGCGAGGATTTGTACGAT
>JANOWB010000183.1:0-3942 GCA_031417695.1 Polaromonas sp. | reverse complement strand
CCTTGGCCAGCGGTGAGCCGGTAGCGGTGATGACAATGGTGGTCGCGCCGTTCCCGCGTGCGATGTCGCAGGCGTCCATCAGGTCGCGCGTGCGCCCGGAGTTGGAAATCACCACCACGCAGTCGCCCGGCCCCAGCAAAGACGCGCTCATGACCTGCAGGTGGCCGTCGCTGTAGGCGATGCTGGGAATGCCCAGCCTGACAAACTTGTGCTGCGCGTCTTGCGCCACGATGCCTGAGTTGCCTACGCCGTAAAACTCGATTCGCTTGCCATTTGCGGCGGCCGCCGCCAGCGCGTCGGTGGCTTTTTGAATGGCGAACGATGACGCGTCGTTGCGGTACTTTAAAAAAGCTGCCACGGTGTTGTCAATGACCTTGACCATCACGTCAGCGGTTTTGTCGTCTACATCCACACTGCGGTGTACAAACGGCACGCCCTCGCTCACGCTGCCCGCCAGTTTGAGCTTGAAGTCGCTCAGGCCGTCATAGCCCACGCTGCGGCAAAACCGCACCACGGTGGGTTTGCTGACGTGGGCCCGATCGGCTAGCTCGGTAATGGGCAGGTTGGCGAACGCGCGTGGGTCGCTAAGTACCAGCTTGCCAACGCGTTGCTCGGCTGGGGCCAGAGATGGCAAAGATGCCTTGATTCGGTCAAGCATCTTGCACTTTCTGGACTTGCTCCTTCCCCTTCCGGGGGAAGGTTGGGATGGGGGCTCTCACCGTCGGGAACGATAGCAACAACTGCTCTAGCGCTTGCCCCCATCCCTGCCTTCCCCCGGGAGGGGAAGGAGTAAATGCGCTCAACATTCCTCGGTCCAGCAAAAGCCGTCTCTGGCAATCATGGCACTCGACGCACTCGGCCCCCAAGTCCCCGCCGCATACGGCCTGGGTCCCACTGACTCCGCCGCCCAGCTCTGCATGATGGGTTCAACCCATCGCCAGGCTTCTTCTTGTTCGTCGCTGCGCACAAACAGATTCAGGCGCCCGTCGATAACGTCGAGCAGCAAGCGTTCGTAAGCGCCCACTCGCTCAGAGCCAAAGCGTTTGTCAAAGTCCAGGTCAAGCTGTACCGGCGACAACACCGAATCGGTTGTTTGCGCGCCCAGTCGATTTTGCTGGCCCTGCGCCAGCAAGTGCAGCTCCAGCCCGTCTTTGGGCTGCAAGTGAATCACCAAGCGATTGGCCGCGCCCGCAGGCGACTTGTAAATGGCGTGCGGCGCAGGCCTGAAGTTCACTTCAATGTACGCACTGCGGCCGGCCAGGCGCTTGCCGGTCCGAATGTAAAACGGCACGCCCGCCCAGCGCCAATTGGCAATCTCGCAGCGCAGCGCTACAAATGTTTCAGTTTTGCTTTGCGGGGGTACGCCTTTTTCCTGGGTGTAGCCCACCGCAGGCGCGCCTTCAATCGTGCCCGCTGCGTACTGGCCGCGCACCACGTGCTGCCTGAGGGTTTCAGGCGTCCAGGGTTTGAGGGACCGCAACACCTTGAGCTTTTCATCGCGTATGGCGTCTGCATGCGAGTTAATCGGCGGCTCCATTGCCACCGCGCATAACAACTGCAGCGCGTGGTTTTGCACCATGTCGCGCAGCGCTCCGGTTGAGTCATAAAACGCGCCACGCTTTTCAATGCCCAAGTCTTCAGCAATCGTGATTTGAATATTGGCAATGTCTTCGCGCCGCCACAGCGGCTCAAACAGCGCATTGCCAAATCGCAGCGCAAACAGGTTTTGTACCGACGGCTTACCCAAATAATGGTCGATTCTGAAAATTTGCTTTTCTTCAAACACCTTGCGCACGGAGCTGTTGATAGCGCGGTTCGATTCAAGGTCATGGCCCAGCGGCTTTTCAAGTACCACGCGCACGTTTGGCTGGTTCAGCCCGGCAGCCGCAATGTTTTCGCAAAATACAGTGAATAACCCCGGGGCCGTGGCTAGGTACATCACCACGGTGTCGGCTGCGCGGGTTTTTAGCGTGGCCGACAAGGCTGCGTAGTCGCTGGCGTTAGACAAGTCCATTCGCAAGTAATGCAGCAAGGCAGCAAAGCGCGCAAACTCATCATCGCTCGGTCGTTTGGCCAGTTCAACGTCGTCAAACCGCGACTTGATTAGCGCGCGATAAGCGTCGTCACTCAGGTCGTCACGCGCCACGCCAACAATGCGCCCACCTGCTGGCAATGAGCCGTGGCGAAACGCCTGAAACAGCGCCGGCAAGAGCTTGCGCCACACCAAATCGCCCGTACCACCAAACAAAACCAGATCAAAGGACATGATTATCAAATTATTTGAGTAACAAAATTACATCATAAACCAAGCAACAAACTCAGTAAAGGCTACCGGCCAACACGCGCACTTTAGGCACTCAAGATCTGGTTTTGCAGTTGAAGAATCTTTTCGGTTACCAAGCAATTACGAGGGTAAATCCGCTGTGCCGGCATCAGAAATAAAATTAAATTCTCGACCACGAGTAATAAGATCGTCAAAGAACCGTGATCTGAATTTAAGCCACAAAAACCACTGTTGACCTGCACTTTTTATTTGTCGAAGAACACCTCAATGAAACTAAGTATCTCTCGCAAAGCCAGGTTTGGGTTGGCAATTAGCGTTGTGATGGTTGCCTTGGCGGGCTGCGCTACCCCTGCAAGCAAGCCGTCAAAAATAGTGCTTGCTGTTCAATCAGCTAAACCTGAAGATACTCGCGCTGCGTGGCAGCCGCTGGTAGAAGACCTGGGCAGAGTCTTGGGCGTGCCAGTAGAACTGATGGCCGCTAGTCAGTCGGACACAGTAGCTGTGTTGGCCAATGGCAAAGCAGACGTCGTCTGGCTGAGCAGCAGCGCTGCAGTAGATGCCGCCATTGCCGCCAAAGCCAAAGCGTTTGCGCTGTACTACAACGTTAACGGCACCAATGGCTACAAGGCAGTGATTGCCACCCGTGCCGATAGCGGTATTAAAAGTTTGGATGAGGCTCTAACGCCCGGCAAGTACCGCTATGCAGCGGGTGCAGTTACGTCAACATCAGGTTATGTAGTGCCGCAACATTTTTTGTTTACGCCCCGCAAAACTACGGCTGAAGCATTGTTTAAAAGCGTACAAGTTGGCGGACATTTCCCCAACCTCGAGGCGTTGTGGGCCAAGCAAGTTGACGTCATCATTAACAACAGCACTGATTTAGCAGTGTTTCAGGCCCGCACATCCGGAGCGGCGGCCGGAATCGTCACGCTGTGGGAGTCGCCGCTGGTGCCCAACGACGTATTAATGACACGCGTTGACATGCCAGCCCACACCAAAAAAATGCTGGCCGATTTGTTTTTGGGTTACGGCAAAACACCCGAGCAAAAAGAGTTGTTTCGCAAAGCCAGCGGTATCGCTTACTTCGTGCCTGCTGACAACAGCTTGCTTGAGCCGGTATCGGGCTTTAAATTTGCCACCGAGCGCGTGCAAATCGAACGCAACGCTGCCATGAGCGCAGAGCAAAAAGCCGATGCCATTCGCGTGGTGGATTCGCGGGTTGAACAATTCAAGCAGTCCTTGCAAATTGCAAAGTGAACATTTTTTCTACGCAGCCCCATTGGGCCTTTTTGACCCATCTTCGCGGTGTTTCCCCGGTGGCGGTCGACGCGTTGTACTGCTAAGTTACCAACACCTATCTAAATTTGTCCAAACAGTTTAATCACGGAGCTTTCATGAAATGTATTTTTTCAAGCCTTTTACTGGTCTGCTCAGCTTTCGGCGCAGCGGCACAAGGTCAGGTCAACATCATTTGCTCAGTACAGGCCGAGTGGTGCAGTTTGATGTCCACCGTGTATGCCAAAACAACCGGCGTCAAAGTCAACATGACGGCCAAGGGTTCGGGCGAGGCACTGGCACAGCTCAATGCTGAAAAAGCCAACCCTAAAACCGATATCTGGTTTGGCGGCACGGGCGACCCGCATCTGCAAGCTGCTGAG
>JANOWB010000182.1:0-3501 GCA_031417695.1 Polaromonas sp. | reverse complement strand
CAAAATCGGCGTGGCCTGGAGTGTCAACGATGTTGATGTGCGTGCCTTCCCAGGTCACGGCACAGTTTTTGGCCAGGATGGTGATGCCGCGTTCTTTTTCAATCGCGTTGTTGTCCATCACGGTGTCGACGACTTTTTCGTGTTCGGCAAAGGTGCCGGACTGGCGCAGCAGCTGGTCAACCATGGTGGTTTTGCCGTGGTCAACGTGGGCGATGATGGCGATGTTGCGGATTTGTTTAACGGTCATGATGGACTTTCTTCTAAAAACTAAAACTTCAAAAAAACGCTGCGCTAACTTCAGTGTGCGGCTTGCAAAATGTCTTGCACTTCAATCGGTGACAAAAGGCGCTGGGGAATCAACTCATCAGCGGTGATGTGGGCAGAGCCCAAAAAAGCAATCGGGTCAGAGCCAAACACTTGTACCAGCGGCGCGTCTTTGCCCCACTGACCAGGCGTGCCACGGCGGCGCAAACCGCTCAAGAAGCGCCCTGCATTGTCGGCATCCAATGTGACAGACGGGTAACTGGCGACCAGCGACTGTGGGGGCAGCAAGCGCGCATCTCGGCCTGCTTCATCCATCGCTTCGAGCTCTGGCAGGCTAACGCACTGCTCAGCAGTGAAGCCACCCGTTTCGATACGGCGCAATGAGCCTAGGTGCGCGCCGCAACCAATTGCTTCGCCAATGTCTTCACCCAGCGTGCGGATGTACGTGCCTTTGCTGCATTTCACTACTATTTTAATAGCTGCTTGCGCCCGTGTATCTTGGGCTACAGCCATATTCAACTCATAAATAACGATATTTCTGGCTTCGCGCTCAACTTCTTCGCCTTTTCTTGCGTATTCATACAAGGCCTTGCCGTCTTTCTTCAACGCTGAATACATGGGCGGGATTTGTGCAATCGGGCCAGTGAATTGCGCGTTGAGTTTTTCAAGCAGCTCAGGTGTGATGTCAGGCACAGGTCGGGTTTCAATCACGTCGCCTTCAGCGTCACCGGTCGTCGTCTTCAAACCGAGCAGCAAAACCGCTTCGTAGGTCTTGTCGGCATCAAGCTGGATTTGGCTGAATTTTGTCGCTGCGCCAAAGCACAATGGCAACACGCCCGTGGCAAGCGGGTCAAGCGTGCCCGTGTGCCCCGCCTTGTCGGCGCGCAGCAGCCACTTGGCTTTCTGCAACGCCTGGTTGCTTGAAAGTCCAATAGGTTTGTCAAGTAAGAGCACCCCATGCACGGGGCGCCTCACGACCCTCGTGCGTGGCGCTTGCATGTCGTTAGTCCTCTTGTGCGCGAGAAGAAACAGCCTTGGCGATCAAGGCGTTCATGTCGGCCGCGCGCTCTGTGGTGCGGTCAAAATGAAAGTGCAGCGTGGGCACGGTGTGCGTCATTAGCCGCTTGAACAAGCCGTTGCGCAGAAAGCCGGCGGCCTGGTTCAATGCTTCTTCGCACTTGGCCGCGTCACCCATCAGCACGCTGAAAAAAACCTTGGCGTGCGCGTAATCAGCTGTGACTTCCACAGACTGAATGGTCACCATCCCGACCCTTGGGTCTTTCAATTCGCGGGCGATCAGGTCCGTCAGATCGCGCTGGATCTGATCGGCAACCCGAAAGCCGCGGTTGGGGGTGTTTGACTTTTTACGCATGAATCAAATAAAACTTAAGCAGCTTCAAGCGTTCTCGCCACTTCACGAATCTCAAAGAACTCGAGCACGTCACCGACTTCGATGTCGTTGTAGTTCTTGATGTTCAAGCCGCATTCGAAGCTCTCTTTGACTTCTTTCGCGTCGTCTTTGAAGCGTTTGAGTGAGTCCAGCTCGCCCGTGTAGATAACCACGTTTTGGCGCAAGAGTCGCAACTTGGCCGTGCGGCGCACGATACCTGCGGTAACCATACAACCGGCGATCGAGCCGATTTTGGACACTTTGAAGATGTTGCGAATCTCGGCGGTGCCGATGATTTCTTCCTTCTTGTCTGGTGTGAGCATGCCCGACATGGCAGAACGCAACTCGTCCACCGCGTCATAGATGATGTTGTAGTAACGAATATCCACACCATTGTTTTCAGCCTGCTTGCGCGCCTGTGCATCGGCGCGGGTGTTAAAGCCGATCAGCAATGCTTTGGATGCAATCGCCAAATTCACGTCAGATTCAGAAATGCCACCAACGCCCGAGTACACCAACTGCACCTTGACCTCGTCGGTCGACAGCTTGAGCAGCGACTGCGCCAATGCCTCTTGCGAGCCTTGCACGTCGGCCTTGATGATGATGGGCACCAGCTTGACCGCACCTTGCGAAATGTCGGCAAACATGTTTTCCAGCTTGGCAGCTTGCTGCTTGGCCAGCTTGGTGTTGCGGAACTTGCCTGCACGGTAGGTAGCAATTTCACGGGCGCGGCGCTCGTCCAGCATCACGATGAAATCATCACCTGCTTGCGGCACTTCGGTCAGGCCCTGAATTTCAACCGGAATGGACGGGCCTGCCGTTTTAATGGTGTTGCCATTTTCGTCCAGCATGGCGCGCACGCGGCCGTAGGTGGAACCTGCCAACACCACATCGCCCGCTTTCAGCGTACCCGACTGAATCAGCACTGTGGCCACTGAACCGCGACCCTTGTCAAGGCGCGCTTCAATCACCAGGCCTTTAGCCAATGCGTCAACCGGGGCGCGTAATTCCAGCACCTCGGCTTGCAACAACACTTGCTCAAGCAGGGAGTCAATGCCTTCACCCGTGTGGGCCGACACGCCGATAAACGGCACATCACCACCGAATTCTTCTGGAATGACTTCTTCAGTGACGAGCTCGCCCTTGACGCGTTCTAAATTAATACCAGGCTTGTCGATTTTGTTGATGGCGACCACGATAGGTACACCCGCCGCTTTCGCGTGCTTGATGGCTTCTTTGGTTTGCGGCATCACGCCGTCGTCAGCTGCAACGACCAAAATCACAATGTCAGTGGCTTGCGCGCCGCGGGCACGCATGGCGGTAAACGCTTCGTGGCCCGGCGTGTCGAGGAAAGACACCATGCCGCGAGGCGTTTCAACGTGGTAGGCACCAATGTGCTGGGTAATGCCGCCAGCTTCGCCTGATGCCACTTTGGCGCGGCGAATGTAATCAAGCAACGACGTTTTGCCGTGGTCGACGTGACCCATGACGGTAACTACTGGCGCGCGTGGCAACAGCTCAGCGCTTTGGCCTTGCACATCGTCATCGGTAAAGGCTTCCGGGTCATCCAGCGCAGCAGTGACTGCGGTGTGGCCCATTTCCTCGACCACGATCATCGCGGTGTCCTGGTCAAGCGGCTGGTTAATCGTCACCATCTGGCCCAGCTTCATCAGGTGTTTGATCACCTCATTGGACTTGACGCTCATCTTGTGCGCCAACTCACCGACGGTGATGGTCTCAGGCACGTGAACTTCAATGACTTTAAATTCAGTCGGTGCTACAAAATTCGATTCTGGACGCGCATCGCGGTCATTGCCGCGTCTGCTGCCGCCGCGCGCACCAGCGCG
>JANOWB010000181.1:0-6886 GCA_031417695.1 Polaromonas sp. | reverse complement strand
ACGGCCAAGCGCAACTGGGTCGGCGAGCTAAACCTGCGTCCGCCGCTGGTTTGATAGGCGAAGCCGTTGCCAATGAGCTTTTCAGTAATGGCCAGCATTTGCGGCACGAAATCGGTTGCGCGTGGCTCGTGATCGGGCCGCTGAATGCCCAGCGCGTCATAGTCGCGGTGCATCTCAAGCACCATGCGGTCAGTCAGCGCCTTGATGGGCTCGTTGTTTTTAACCGCCCGGGTGATGATTTTGTCGTCAATGTCGGTGATGTTGCGAACAAAATTCACGCCGTAGCCGCTTACTCGCAACCAGCGCTGAATCAGGTCAAACGCCGTCGCCGAGCGGGCGTGACCAATATGGCAAAGGTCATACACCGTGATGCCGCAGACATACATCCGCACCTGGCCCTCAATCAACGGTAAAAAGGTCTCCACGCTTCGGCTGAGCGTGTTGTAAATCCGAAGGGTCATGGGTACTTTAAACGGGGTAGGTTTATGAGGGTTGCGGCGGCGCGCTGAGCTCTGTTTGAACTATACCCCTCGGCTACAATTGCTCAGTATATCCAGCTGCCCCCCGGGCTGAATTCAAGCTCTAATCGCAGAGCAAAAATTGCATAGGACTTCCTGCCATGACCCCTCACGTCTTTAACGCTGCCTTGGCGCGCACCCGCCGCAAAACCGCTGCGTTCGTTGCTGCGCTGGCGCTGCTTGGTGCTTTCGCGTCCCCCCTTGCCTTTGCAGACGAGTACAGCGACGTGAACGCGCTGGTGCGCGCTGGCAAAACCGGCGAAGCACTGACCAAAGCCGACCAGTATTTGGCCACCAAGCCGCGGGATCCGCAAATGCGCTTTTTAAAAGGCGTGATTCAAACTGAAACGGGCAAGCCAGCCGAAGCCATCGCAACATTTACCCAAATTACCCAAGACTACCCAGAGCTGCCTGAGCCCTATAACAACTTGGCGGTGCTGTACGCAGGTCAAAGCCAATTCGACAAAGCGCGTGCTGCGCTAGAAATGGCGATCAGAACCAACCCCAGCTACGCCACTGCTCATGAAAATCTGGGCGACGTGTACGCCAAGCTGGCCAGCCAAGCCTACAGCAAGGCATTGCAATTGGACAGCAGCAACACCGGCTTGCAACCCAAGCTAACGTTGATTCGCACGCTTTTTGCACCCGACTCGCGGGCCCAAAAGCCTGCGCCAACAGTGGCGGTCGCTGCGCCCCCTGTCGCCGCCCCAGCGCCTAAGTTACCTGCTGCACCTGCCGCACCGGCTGTGGTGGCCGCTGCGCCAGCCGTTGTCGCGCCTGCGCCGCCCGCACCGGCCGCACCCGCAGCCAACAACAGCGCCGCAGCCAGCACCGGCACCGCCGACAAAGAAGCTGAAGCTGCCGTGCGCGCTTGGGCAGCCGCCTGGTCGGCCAAAGACGTTAGCGGGTACCTGTCGGCTTACGGCAAAGACTTCTCAACCCCTGGCGGGCAAGCACGCAAAACCTGGGAAGAAGATCGCCGTGCCCGTATCGTCGGTAAATCAAGCATCAGTGTGAAGCTAAACGACGTTACCGTTAGCAGCAACGGCGCGAAAGCCACCGTCAAGTTCAAGCAAACCTACATCGCCGATTCACTGAACGTCACCAGCCGCAAGACACTGGAGCTGGTGAAAGCTGGCGACCGCTGGGTGATTGTTCGGGAATCGACTGGTTGAAAAGCAGCGCCGTGAGCCTAGCGCGAATCGCACTGCTGGGGCTGACAGCAGCAGCGCTCTGGCTGCCAGTTGACCCCGCCCTTGCCGCTCGCCCAAGAGACCAACGGGCGGCGGCTGTCCCGCGCGATGGGCAAGCCGAAGCACGGCTGATCGAAATTTACAAACTGATTGGCCAAGCTAAAACCCGGCCAGCTCTGGCTATGGCTGAAAAGCTGGTGGCCGAGCACCCTAATTTTCAGTTAGCGCAACTGGTGTACGGCGACTTGCTGACCGCACAGCAGCGCCCAGTGCGTGTGGTGGGCAACATGGCCGACACGCTGGCGCAGGCCAACGCGCCACAGTTGGCCGAGCTGCGTCAAGAGTCATTGCTGCGGTTGCAGGCACTGCAGGCCAAGCCAGCGCCAGGCACAGTGCCTGCCCAGTTTTTAAGTTTGTCGACCAAAAACAAACACGCCATTGCGATTGACACTACCCGCGCCAGACTGTATTTGTTCGAGAACACCGCCGAGGGTTTGAAACTGCTCGGCGACTATTACATTTCGGTCGGTAAGTCAGGCATTGAGAAAACCATTGAAGGCGACTTGCGAACCCCACTGGGCGTGTACTTTGTTACCAGCAATTTAAACCCCAAGTCATTAAAAGACTTTTACGGCTCTGGCGCATTGCCCATCAACTACCCCAACCAGCTGGACATCAAACGCGGCAAAACCGGCAGCGGCATTTGGCTGCATGGCACGCCGCGCAACCAGTTTTCACGCGCGCCACGCGCTACCGATGGCTGCGTGGTGCTGGCCAACACCGACTTGGAGCGAATTATTCGCACGGTGCAAATTCGCTCTACACCGGTCGTGATTGCGCAAAACATCAAGTGGGTAGCGCCCCAAAGCCTGGCGCAAGACGGCGTTGCTTTTGAAGGCGTACTTAAGGCCTGGCTTGAGGACAAATCAAGCGGCGACATGACCCGGCTGCTGCGCTGGTACACACCTGAGTTCACCAGCAACGGCAAGTCCCTGACTGAATGGACGCCCATCCTGCAAGTCGAGGTTAAAAAAACCGAAGGGCGCGGCGTACAACTCAAGGATGTGTCCTACCTGCGCTGGACAGACTCTGCCGACACGATGGTGGTAACCTTTGCCGAGCTCAAGCGCGGCAGTGTGAGTGGCGTGATCAAACGGCAGTACTGGAGCCGAAACGGCAGCCAATGGAAGATATTTTTTGAAGGAGTCATTGGATGATAAAAAGCACTTTTTTAAAGCGCCGAACGGCTGCAGCAGTTGCCGTGGGCGTTGCCTTTAGCATGGCGACCCTTTTTAGCGGCAGTGCCTTCGCACAGGTGGCGCCAAAAGTTAAATTTGCGACCAGCGAAGGCGATTTTGTTGTAGAGGTCTACCCGGGCGTTGCGCCCAAAACTGTGGCTAACTTTTTGCAGTACGTCAAAGACAAGCACTACGACGGTTTAATTTTTCACCGCGTGATCAGTACCTTTATGGTGCAAGGCGGCGGCTTTGACACCAGCTATACCCAAAAGCCTACCCGCCCACCAGTCGTACATGAAGGCCAGGAAGCTTTGGCCAAGGGCGGCCCCCGCAACGTCGAAGGCACGCTGGCCATGGCCCGCACCAGTGACCCCAATTCAGCGTCGTCCCAGTTTTTTATCAACGGCAAAGACAACGCGTTTTTAGACCCGACCGTTATTCCGCCGGGCGACCCGGTGCCCAAGTTTGAATACGGCGGCCGCGTTTATGAAAACACCCCGCGCGCGCAATTGGTGGGTGCATCGCAGTTATTTGGCTACACCGTGTTTGGCAAGGTTATTCAGGGCATGGACGTGGTCAATAAAATGAAAGCCACGCCCACCGGGGCGGGCGGGCCCTTCCCCACGGACGTGCCGAAAACACCGATAGTGATTAAATCGGCAACCCTTATCAACTGACTTTTTAACCAACTTTTAAAGAAAAATCATGAGCAATCCACAAGTCGAACTTCACATCACCGGCCACGGCGTCATCACGCTGGAACTGGACACCGCCAAAGCGCCCAAAACAGTCGCCAATTTTTTAAGCTACGTCAGCAAAGGTCATTACGCCGGCACCGTGTTTCACCGCGTCATTCCGGGCTTTATGGTTCAAGGCGGCGGCTTTGCGGTCGGCATGAAGCAAAAAGACACCGACGCCAACATTGAAAACGAAGCCACCAACGGTTTGAAAAACGACAAATACACCGTCGCCATGGCTCGCACCAATGAGCCGCATTCGGCCAGCTCACAGTTTTTTATCAACGCGTCGAACAACGGGTTTTTGAACCACACCGCGCCTAACGGCTCGGGCTGGGGTTACGCCGTGTTCGGCAAAGTTATTAAAGGCATGGATGTGGTCGACAAAATTGAAGGCGTAAAAACCGGCAACAAAGGCGGTCACGGTGATGTGCCTACCGTTGACGTGATCATTGAAAAGGCAGTGGCCCTGTAATGGCAACGGCGGAGTTAAACGCTCCGCCTGCCTGGCACGCCATTGACTTTATTTCTGACCTGCACTTGCAGGCCAGCGAGGCGAGCACCTTCCAGGCGTGGCAGCGCTACATGCAAACCACGCCAGCAAACGCCATCTTTATTTTGGGTGACTTGTTTGAAGTGTGGGTTGGCGACGACGCGCTGCTTCCCGGAAGTTTCGAGGAAAACTGCGCTCAGGTCATCGCCCAAGCCGCCGCCCGGGCGCCGGTATTTTTCATGCACGGCAACCGCGACTTTTTAGTTGGCAAGGGTTTGATGGCTGCTTGCTCGATGACGCTGCTCGCAGACCCCACCGTGCTAACTTTTAACGACCATCGCTGGCTGCTGTCGCACGGCGATGCGCTGTGCATTGACGACACTGCTTACATGGCGTTTCGCCACCAGGTGCGCAGCACTTCTTGGCAAACCACTTTTTTAGCCAAGCCTCTAGCCGAACGCCAAAGCATTGCGCGGGGCCTGCGTGAGCAAAGCGAAGCCAGAAAAAAGTCAGGCGTGGCCTACGCCGATGTCGATGCAACTGCCGCTCGCCAAGAACTGTTGGCTGCGCATGCCACCACGCTGATCCATGGTCACACCCACAAGCCCGCTGAACATGATTTAGGCAAGGGCTTGCGCCGTGTCGTGCTTACCGACTGGGACACCACCGCCGCGCCGCCCAGAGCTGAAGTGCTGCGCCTGAGCGCCAGCGGATTGACACGCATCGCGATTTAATTCAGTCTGTGTGCAGTGAATATTTTCAAGTCAGCTCACTTCAAAAACCGTATCTTCACGGTACTTGACACATAAAACCTTCATCTGTTTGTGCGGTGTGAAGATACGCGCTAAGGTATGTTCAAAAAATCAATTTCTGCTGCCCTGCGTATCTGGCAACAGGTCATTCATGGCCAGCGCGCAGTGCCCGATGCGCTGTGGCTGTCAACGCTTGCAAACTACCCCTTCCTGGCGCAGCGCTCAAACGCCGAACTTGCTCGCCTGCGCGAATTAACCGGCCAGTTTTTGGCACAAAAGCAGTTCAGCGGCGCGCATAATTTTCAAGTCACCGACGAAATTGCGGTAGCGATTGCTGCGCAGGCCTGCCTGCCAGTTTTAAATAGGGGCCTTGCGCCGTACAGCGACTTCGAGGGCATTGTGGTGCACGCAGGGCCCATGCTGGCGCGGCGGCACACCGTAGACGCGGCAGGCGTGCATCACTTTTACAAAGAAACCCTTGCGGGCGAAGCGATGCAAGGCGGGCCAGTAACGCTCAGTTGGCAAGACGCAGCAGCGTCGAGTGACCAAGCTTTGCGCGGCTACAACGTGGTGATTCATGAGTTCGTGCACAAGCTGGACATGGCGGGCGGCACAGCCAACGGCTGCCCACCACTGCCCACCCGCGTGGCCCAAGCGCAATGGCAAGCCACCATGCAAACAGCGTTTGACGCGTTCAAAGATCAGGTCGTGATGGCCGAGCGTTTTGGCGCACCAGCGCCGTGGCTGGACGCCTACGGCGCCACGTCTCCAGCAGAGTTTTTCGCCGTGGCCGCGGAGGCTTATTTTGTTAGCCCAGAAAAATTCGCTGCTGACTTTGCCGGGGTGAAATTGCTGTTTGATGCCTATTTTGGCCGAAAATGAGAATTAATTTGAGCTGTAGCCCAATCAATACGGGCGCGAGCAGCTATTAATTAAATAGCATTAAAATGTCAGCGCCTTCGCCGTTGCGCAGGCAGCGCAACTACATTGCTCAAACGCTAATGCTTTGAAAGCAACAAAAAAAACAACAGCACCAACAGCAATGCAAAAACCGCCAAGGCAATCTTTAACCAGCTGAGTGGATGCTCGCCAGCGAGTTGTCCGCTGGTGCCGTTGGCCAGCACCTGATAGCTTTTGCCGTGGTAGTCGTACGTGATCAACCAGACCGGCACGAGGATGTGCTTGAAGGTCTGGCCGGCGTACTGGGCCTGCACATTCAGGCTGCGGTACGTGTCGCCCGGCACCGCTGCGCCGCACAGCTGCTGCAGCTTGGCGTCCATCGCGGTACGGGCCTGGCTTGCGGCTGTAATCAGGTCGATTTGGTATTGCTCTACCGTCCAGCCCGACAAGTAGCCCGCATCGTAGGGCACCAGGTCTTTGGTAGCGAAGGGCTCGACTTGTCGCAACAGCGACGGGTGGACGCCGCGCGTGGCGGGCTCAAGTTCGTCGTCAAAAAAATGCGAAAGACTGCCCCCCGCACTTTGCCAGCGGGTGCGCTGCACCTGGCGAGATTGGGTGCGACCATTGGCGTCCTCGTAGCTCTCGGTATCGTAGTAATAGGTGCCGGACTCAGCCGTCCAGTCGGCATGGGTTTGCGCATCAAACGTCCAGTAAGGCAGGTAAATACCTTTGAGGGTGTCTGTCATGGCCGATTTTTTGAGCAGGTTGGGGGCAAACCAGCGTGTGCTGTACCACTTGCGCAGGGCGTCCCTGACCTGCTCCGTAGAGACACCAAAGGGCAGCACACTTTCAGGCCGAATCGGCGGCTTGATGTCGTCATACTGTACCAAGGAAGGCGAGCCGCAGAACTCGCATTGCTGCGCCACCCGCTGCGGCGCAAACACGCTGATCGCCTGACAACTTTGGCACTTCACCGTGCGGCGCTCTGACTGCCAGCCACGCGCCTCGCCCGGTAAGTCGCGCAAGGCGGTGACCAGGTCGTGCTCCTTGATGAT
>JANOWB010000180.1:0-13215 GCA_031417695.1 Polaromonas sp. | reverse complement strand
CAGCGCAGGCCAATCGAGTCTTGCCCGCCCGCAGCAGCAGTGGCCACGCCCGGTTTACGCGGCAGGATCACAGTCAGTGGGCCGGGCCAAAAGGCTTTGATCAAGGCTTGCGCAAACGGCGGCACGCTGCTGGCGAAGTCGCTTACTTGCGCTGCGCTGGCGATATGAACAATCAGCGGGTGGTCGGCTGGCCTGCCTTTGGCGGCGAAAATTTTGGCAACAGCTGCGTCGTTCGATGCGTCAGCGCCCAGGCCGTACACCGTCTCGGTCGGGAACGCAACGAGATCGCCCGCGCGTATGCGCTCTGCGGCTTGTTCAACAGTCGCCTTGCCCATCATGTTTTCACGCGTCCAACCCCAGCAAACCCAGAATATCTGCGGCTTGGCGTGCAACTGCTTTTACGCCCGCAACATTTGCCCCAGTAATGGTCAAGTGCCCCATCTTGCGACCGCGGCGCGCGCCCTGCTTGCCGTACAAATGCAAATGCGCACCGGGCAGGGCCAGCACAGCAGCCCAGTCTGGCGTGCGCGGTTTGCCACTCAAGTCAAACCACACATCGCCCAACAAGTTCAGCATGATGGCAGACGAATGCTGGCGTGGTTCAGGCAGTGGCAAGCCAGCCAAGGCGTGCACCTGCAAATCAAATTGCGACACGTCGCAAGCGTCCATGGTGTAGTGGCCGCTGTTGTGCGGGCGCGGCGCCATTTCATTGACGACCAAGCCGCCATGTTCGGTGCCGTCATCGACGATGAAAAACTCGACACACAGTACGCCAACATAGTTGATGTGCTTAGCTATTGATTCAGTAGCTGCTTGCGCTGGATTTGATTGGGCTACAGGCAGATTTGACTCATAAGCATGGGTCACAGCCAAGATACCGTCTACATGCACGTTGCGCTGCGGCGCAAAGCTGACCACGCTGCCGTCCCAGCAGCGCGCCACAATCACCGAGCATTCGGCCTTGAGCGGCATCAGCTTTTCAAGCACGCAGGGCACGCTTTTCAAGTCGGCCCAAGCCGCCACCAGCTCAGCCGCGTTTTTCACCCGCGCCTGGCCTTTACCGTCGTAGCCCATGCGGGCGGTTTTCAAAATGCCGGGCAACAAGTTGGCAGGTACGGCTTGCAATTGCGCCAGGGTTTCAATCACCGCATATGGCGCAACACTGACGCCCGATACCCCGGCGCATGCCATCAGTTGCGCTTTTTCTTGAACGCGGTTTTGCGCCATTGCCACGCAGGCTGCGCTCGGCGCAACGGGCAATGTGGCGGCCAGTGTGCGCAGGGCTTCTGCTGGCACGTTTTCAAATTCAGTCGTGACGGCGTCGCACAGACTGGCCAGCTGCTGCAAGCCCGCCGCATCGTTGTAAGGCGTTTGAACCTGCTGGTGACTGACCATGCCAGCCGGGCTTTGCGAATCAGGGTCGAGCACAACCGTTTCATAACCCAAGCGCTGCGCCGCGTGCACGAACATGCGGCCCAATTGGCCGCCGCCCATCACACCGAGCGTTGCTGCACGACCATCTGCTGATTGAGTTCCGGGAAAGATTGGTTTCATGCCGGAGGTAGGGTCATCGCCCGCGCCGCGGCGGTTTGCTCAGCCCTGAAGGCTTGCAACTTGTCATTCAGCGCCTTGTCATGCAGCGCCAGCATGGCCACTGCAAACAGCGCCGCATTGGCTGCGCCCGCGCTGCCAATGGCAAACGTGGCCACCGGAATACCCTTGGGCATTTGCACAATGCTGTGAAGTGAATCAACGCCCGCCAAGTGTTTGCTGGGGACTGGAACTCCTAATATCGGCACTGTGGTTTTGCTGGCCAGCATGCCCGGCAAATGCGCTGCGCCGCCCGCGCCCGCAATGATCGCCTGCAAACCGTTGCCCTGCGCTTGGTCGGCATAGGCAAACAAATCATCGGGCATGCGGTGGGCTGAAATAACGCGCGCCTCATGCGGCACGCCAAACTGCTGCAAGATTTGCACCGCGTGCTGCATGGTGTCCCAGTCGCTGGACGAGCCCATGACAACACCTACGAGCGGCTGTTTGGAGTCAAGAGTTGTGGTCATGTGGTGTGGTGCAGTGGCCGTTAAAGGAAGCTGTATTTTACGGGCGGCGTGCTAACCTTCTGGCTGTTGTAATTCTTAAAGCAAAGCCGCCATGATGGATGTCACCGTAGCCAATTTTGAAGAAGAAGTCATTGCCGCATCAATGGCCACGCCCGTGCTGATTGACTTTTGGGCGCCGTGGTGCGGCCCGTGCAAGTCACTCGGGCCTATTTTGGAGAAGGTAGAAGTTGCGTACCAAGGCCGCTTCAAGCTCGTCAAAATCGACTCTGACCAAGAGCAGCAGCTCGGCGCGGCGTTCGGCATCAAAAGCATTCCTACTTGCATATTGATGATCAACGGCCAGCCGGTTGATGGCTTTCAAGGGGCGTTGCCTGAGGGCAAGGTCAAAGAGTTTTTAGACAAGCACTTGCCACCAGCAGAGGAGCTACCCGAAGAAGAGCTGGCGCTAGAAGAAATCACGCCAGAGCTGGCCCTTGAGCAGCTCAAAGCCAACGTAGCCGCCAACCCCACCAACGAGTCAGCGAGGTTTGAGTTGGTCAAAGCGCTGCTGCTGATGGGCGACACAGACGCCGCCAAGGTTGCGTTTGCGCCGGTGATTGCCCAAACTACCGTGGTGCGCAGGTTTGACTCACTCAAGCGCATGATGGACGCTATTGATTTTGTAACAGCTCGCGCCCATATTGATTCGGCTACAGCCGATTTCGACGCCAAAATAGCACTGAATAAGCGTGATTTTGAAGCCCGGTTTGACAAAGCCCGCTGGCACATGGCCCACCTGGAGTGGACTGCCGCGCTTGACGAGCTGCTCGACATCTTGATGCGCGAAAAAACCTGGGCCGAGGACAAAGCCCGCAAAACTTACATCGCCATTCTCGACATCATGGAAGCGCCCAAACCCAAAGTAGCTGACGGGCAAATTCCACCCGACGACCCCGTGGTCGCCACCTACCGCAGGCGTTTGAGCAGCGTGATTTTGAGCTGATTTTTTAAACGTAATTGCACGTCAGAATGCGCGACAGGAGTTCATCATGGGCTTGATTTATTTGATCGCTGGTTTGCTGTTGTTTTTAGGCGTGCATTCCACCCGCGTGTTTGCCAACGACTGGCGCAACCAGACGCTGGCCCGCATCGGCGAAAAGCCATTCAAAGGCATTTACGCGCTGCTGTCACTGGCAGGCTTTGTACTGCTGCTATGGGGCTACGGCCAGGCGAGGCAACTTGGCGTGATGTTGTGGAACCCACCCGTCTTCACCCGCCACCTCGCCGCTGTGCTGACGCTGATAGCGTTCGTGCTGCTGACCGCCACCTACGTACCAGGGAATCAGATAAAGGCCAAGCTCCACCACCCCATGGTGCTGGGCACCAAGGTATGGGCGCTGGCACATTTGCTAGCCAACGGCGGCCTGGCAGACACAGTATTGTTCGGCGGCTTTTTGATGTGGTCGGTTTTGCTTTTTGCCGCATCGCGCAGACGTGACCGGCGCGAGCGAACGGTTTACGCGGCAGGCACGGCAAGCGCAACGGCAATCACCGTGGTGGTGGGCGTCGTTGCCTGGGCGGTGTTTGCGTTCTGGCTGCACCGCATGTTGATAGGCGTGTCGCCGTTTGGGGCGATGGGCTCGGCGGGCTGAAAGTTGTTTGGGATTGCAAAGCGCTATTTATATAAGAGCTGCTCACGCCCGTATTTATTGGGATAGAGGCCGATTTTGCATCCTAAAAACACCCCTCGGCAAATGCGCCAAGTGTGGTGTCTGCAAGAAAATCAAGTTCAAGTAGATCTGTACTAGAGTTGCCAAATCAGGCAATCCAATCAACAGCTTGCGAGCCAAATGCGAATTTTTCTCCGGGCAGTAGTGAGTCTGACCCCGATTGTTCCCCAGCTAACACTTAGTCAACAGTAATGTTATGCGTAAATGGTCTCCGCCAGTTGCTTTACATAGCTGTAACTATGTTGGTCTGCAATGCTTTTGAGCTCAGCAACAACTTCGTTTGATAATTCGTTCTTACGTTTATCCCACGTCTTTTTTGCTGACCAAGACTTGCCCCCGCCATCGCCGACGTAATACCCCACACGCTGGAGCCCATAGGCTGCTGTTTGAAACAGCGCTGGCGGAAAGCGGTGAATTGGGAAGGATGTCAATATATCCAGGATAAGTGTCAAGTTTTGGTTGTAACCTTCAAAGGCGTTCCTAGGCCCTGAACGGGTCCACGTTTCGTCAATGCATTTATTCAAGAAGGACACGAAGCCGGATATAAGGTGAATTGAGAACTTCGACAAAGTCTTAAGCATCTCTGAGCGAAACTCCTCATCATCAATGAACTTCTCTATCATTTCTCCGTCTGGCTCATCAAGCTTGTCTGCAAGATCCGTTAAGGTTTCCCGCTCCTTTTGCTTTTCTTTTAAGTCCTCCTGGCGAACATCAGTAAATTCCTCAAAGAAGTCAGAAATGTCTTCAGTTTCGATAATTACGATGCCGTTTCTATCTCTGTATGGCTTTTCATTTGGATTGTCTTTCCGTAGCACTTGTATGACACCATTTGGATAAGTCGCTTCTCCGCCCTTAAATACATTCTTAGACCAATCGAGCGCAGTGAGTACGTTAACGTCACCTAGACCATACCCTACTAGTAATGTTGTCGATTCACGGATAGTTAACGCTAACTTTATTTGTCTGTATTCACCCGGTCGAAAAAGTGACACGTAGTCTTCCTGCGAAATAATGATTTCCTCCGGGGTAGTTCTCAGGCCATGTAGATGAAATACGGGAATCACACCATTAGGTGATGAAAGAGAATCATTCGGTCCGAGAGGAATTGATTTGCCAGTCAACAGGCTTTCTATCACCATGTCGTAATTCGTCGTAATGATCCATGATGGAGAAAGATTCTCTAGATGCTTTGAAAACTCTTCTCTCTTCTCTTTGTCGGGATACCAGCTGGTTAAAGCTGCGATTTCTCTTTTTAATTTACTCAGTGATTGCGTGAAATCACATTTAGTTTGTTCCGCATGTAGCTTGCAAATAGCAGATGCGATTTCCGGATAACCCACCCCTGTTTTCCAGATCGCCTCGTAATCAACACCAAGCTTTTCTGATGCTTTCTCCAAAAGCTCTCCCCAAGACAAAGCTATCTCATTAAGTTCGTCGTTTAAGACTGCCTTTGAAAAGCCCGCACCAATGAAGGCGCCGAGATTACCGTAGCTTGCGGATTCCGAAATAAATTTCAAAACTTCTTGGCGAGTGGGACTTATTGCTAATTGATGCACGGCATAAACCTCCGATAGGAATTGTTTTTAACTGTATTGCAAGTTAATGCAACACCAGACTTAATTACTATTCACCGAGATCTTTGTGACTTGTAATCCCGTCACCCCAGCGTCTTGCGAATATCCTTGGTCAATAAGTACAAGTGCGCCGCGTCAACCGGCGACGGCTCAAAACCATAGCTTTGGTAAAACCCGATAGCTGTCTCATCGATCGCGTGAACCATCAAGGCTCTGCACCCTATGACTTTGCTGGCTTGCAAGTACTTACCCAGTGCGCTTTGCAACAGGCTTCGCCCAAGACCTTGACCCTGGGCTTTCAGGTTAACCGCCAGCCGGGCCAGCAGCAGCATGGGAATGGGGTGCTTGGCCAGGCCTTTGCTGACGCGTAGCGGCACGGCGGCGTGCTCGGCCGACGCGGCTGCCAGACTGTAATAGCCACTGATCTGCCCGTCTGACAAGCTCACAAAGGTGCGGGCGCTGCCATTTGCCTGATTCACCAAAGCGTAGCGCTGTAAAAACTGATTCAACGGCGCTTTGCCGCAATCAAACGATAAGGTGTCGTGGCTTGCAGCAAGCGGCTCGGGCTGACTGAAAAGCATCAAGAAAATACGCTGGGCTTGGCAAACAGCCGCTTGAGCCCGGGCACTTCGCGCGCGGGGGCATCGAGTGCCTTGTGAAAGGCCGCCATCTGCTTGGCTGGCAGCATGAACCGCGTTTGGTCGCCCAGCACGCGCGAAGCCGCATCACGCGAGGCGATCAGCACAAAGGCACTGAGCGTTTGGTCTTGCAATTGCGCTGCTTTCTCAAGGCTCGCCTTGAGTTCAAGCGTGGCCCTGATTTCGATGCGTTCGGCTCGGGTGGATGCGTTCATCGTTTAATTATCCGTACAAAGTCCGTACGCGTCAAGCGCGTGTGAGTCTCACTACCAGAGTGGTTGCTTACTTTAAACAGACGATTCCGGTTAGGCCATCAAGCGAGTCAAAGCTTCCTGATACTTCGCCGCCGTCTTTGCAATCACCTCATCGGGCAGGCGTGGTGCCGGTGGGGTTTTGTCCCACGGCTTGCCGTTGATGCGCACGGCTTCCAGCCAGTCGCGTACAAATTGCTTGTCGTAGCTAGGCGGGTTTAGCCCGGCTGCGAAGGCGGCTTCGTAGCCTTCAATCGGCCAGTAGCGGGACGAGTCGGGCGTTAGCACTTCGTCCATCAAGGTCAGCGTGCCGTTGTCGTCCAAGCCAAACTCAAACTTGGTGTCGGCAATGATGATGCCTTTGGTCAGCGCAAAGGCGGCGGCGGTTTGGTAAATCTCGATGCTGATGCGTTTGATCTTTTCTGCCAAGTCAGCGCCCACTACCGCCACCACCTGCTCGTAGCTGATGTTTTCGTCGTGCTCGCCCTGCGCGGCTTTTGCTGCGGGGGTAAAGATCGGTTCGGGCAATTTGCTGGCGTTCTTTAAACCGGCTGGAAGCGGCACGCCGCACACTGATTGCGATGCTTGGTATTCCGCCCATCCGCTGCCTGCCAAATAGCCGCGCACCACGGCCTCGACCGGGATGGGTTTTAGGCGTTTGACCAGCATGGAGCGGCCAACAACTTGCGGCACCTCGCTCGCAGTCACCACGCTTTCAGGCGCTTCGCCCGTCAGGTGGTTGGGGCAAATGTGGCCGAGCTTGTCGAACCAAAACAGCGCCATTTGCGTTAGCAGTGCGCCCTTGCCGGGCACCGGCTCGCCCAAAATCACGTCAAACGCGCTGATGCGGTCGCTGGCCACCATCAGCAGGCGGTCAGTGCCTACGGCGTAGTTGTCGCGGACTTTGCCTCTGGCCAGCAGGGGAAGTGAGGTGATGGAGGAGGTGTGAACAAGGGTCATAAAGTCGGGGTCAAATGAGTTTCAAGCGTTTGTCAACTGAAGCTAAATCTAAAAAATCACGGTCAGCGTGCAATAAAGGCATGTCCGCTTCGATGGCGCATGCCGCTACAAGACAGTCGTTGGGGCTGCGAATGGTGATGCCTTGCCAGCGGCATCGGGCGTACAGCAAAGATGCGCTTCGAGCCAGCTCAAAAGGGTCGGGGCTAACGTAGAGGGACAGTTCGTCAAGCGCGGTTTGTAATTGAATGAAGTGCGCAACGCTCCCAGCACCTTGCAACACTTCACGACAGACCACCTCTGGCATCCAGATTGCGCTTGAATTTGAAAAAGCTTGTTGAAGCTTTACATCAGCGCGTGAGCCTGTCGCGCGCAAGAACTCAATCCATGCCGACGTGTCGAGAATCACGCTGTAACCGGCAGTTTGCGCTTTTGAGCTGTTTTGGGCGTGGTTGTTTTTTTGGCCTGTTTGGCCTGTTTGGTCTGTTTGGTCTGTTTGGTCGTTAGGGGGTGCCGCTCATCGAGCTGCTTTTCCTGCGCCAGACGTGCATCTTCAAACGTATGCCAGCCCCGCCGCTCAAGCGCACCTTGGGTTAAACCGTATGGACCTCGTGGGTCGTAATCAGGGTCAATCAAACCCTTGCCGCGCAGGGCCAGCAAAGCCGAATAATCAGGCTTGCGAACATAAGCACGCAGAGCCGCTTCAACCGCCGCTTTTTTAGTAGTGACCCGCGCCAGCGTCATCGCTTGCGCTACCAGGTCATCGTCTAAAACAATATTGGTTCGTGTGTTCATGGCTATACACCTTTAATGTGTATAAAGATTATGCCACCCGAAACCCCGCTTAATGCACCACTTGCGCCAAGTCACCCTTGGCGTATTTGGCCGCCACTACTTGTAGCGTGTCGCCCTTGATCTTGCTGGCCTGGCCTTCGCAGCCAAACTCGATGTAGCGCTGTTTGCAAATGGCTTTGGCCGCAGCGGTGGCGGGGCGAAGCCATTCGCGTGCGTCAAATTTGCTGGGGTTTTCATGCAAAAACTTGCGCACGGCTGCCGTCATGGCCAGGCGAATGTCGGTGTCAATGTTGATTTTGCGCACACCAAACTGAATGGCTTTTTGAATTTCTTCTACCGGCACGCCGTAGGTTTCTTTCATGTCGCCGCCGTACTTGCGAATTTCGGCGAGCAGGTCTTGCGGCACGCTAGACGAGCCGTGCATAACCAGGTGCGTGTTCGGAATGCGGCGGTGAATTTCTTTAATGAGTTCAATCGCCAGAATGTCGCCGGTGGGCTTGCGCGTGAACTTGTACGCGCCGTGGCTGGTGCCAATCGCAATGGCCAGCGCATCAAGCTGCGTGCGTTTAACAAAATCGGCCGCCTGCTCGGGGTCGGTCAGCAACTGGTCGTGCGTCATGATGGCGTCGGTGCCGTGGCCGTCTTCTTTTTCACCCTGCATGGTCTCTAAACTGCCCAGGCAACCCAGCTCGCCTTCAACTGACACGCCGACCTTGTGCGCCATGTCTACGACCTTGCGGGTCACGTCGACGTTGTAGTCGTAGTCGGCAATGGTTTTGCCGTCGGCCATCAATGAGCCGTCCATCATGACTGAGCTAAAGCCCAAATTGATTGCGCCTTGGCATACGTCAGGGTTTTGCCCGTGGTCTTGGTGCATGACCAGCGGAATGTGCGGGTAGGCTTCAATGGCGGCGGCAATCAGGTGCTTGATAAATGCCTCGCCTGCGTACTTTCGTGCGCCTGCGCTGGCCTGCAAAATCACCGGCGCGCCGACTTCATCGGCCGCTGCCATCACAGCCTGCACTTGCTCTAAATTGTTGACGTTGAACGCTGGAATGCCGTAGCCATTGACTGCGGCGTGGTCCAGCAGCTCACGCATTGATACGAGTGCCATGAAATATCCTAAAAATCTAAGAGTGCTGGCGCAGTAAGTGACGCTGTGTAACCGCGCCGTAACTGCCTGCCAAAATGAAGCTAGATTCTAGCGTTTGCCTTGACGAAGGCACTGACCCGCTCTAGCACGGGCGCGCGGCTGCGCAGCACCGAGGCCATGCTGGCAATCAACGTGACATGGCTCACCGTGTCATACAACTCGCTCTCAACCCGCACGCCTGCACCCTTCAAGCGGCGGGCCAGCGACACGGTGCTGCGCTGTGGGTCGACCACCGTGTCTTTTTCAGGGGCAATCAACAGCGCCGCAGGGGAAGCGCTTGACGCATGAAACATCGGCTGGCTGTCAGGGGCGGTGTTGGGCCACTCAAACGCCACCTGGGTTTTGCGGTCGCCAATCGGCAAAAAGTCGTACGGGCCAGCGAGGCCTACCCAGCCAGCCAGCTTGGCCGGGCTTAGCCCAACCGCCGACAACCAGCGTTTGTCGAGCGCCAGCATGGCGGCGTTGTAAGCACCTGCGCTGTGCCCCATAACGAAAATGCGGGCGGGGTCAGCGCCGTATTTTTCAGCGTTGTCAAACGCCCAGCGCATGGCCAGTGCGCTGTCTTGCACAAAGGCGGGGTAGCGCACTTCGGGGCTTAAACGGTAGTCAGCCACCAACGTGATGATGCCAGTTGATGCCAGCGCCTCGCCTACAAAGCGGTAGTCTGCGCGGTCACCTGACGACCAGCTGCCGCCGTAAAAAAACACCACCATCGGTGAGCCGTTGTAGCCAGATAGTTTGCCGCTCGGTTTGCCGCTGGCAGCGGGCAACGGCATGTACACATCGAGCTTTTGCCGCAGCTGATCTCCGTACGGCAAGTCAGGCAAATACCGGTAAGTGTCCGATGAGACGGTGGCGTTGAGCACATCGACCGCTGAGCAAGCCGACAGCAACGCGGGCAACATGGCAAGTAAAGAGCGTCGGGGCAAGTTGGGGCTCAGCAGATTCATGGTGATACCTACTTTACGCACCGGGCGCTCAAGCGGATTCAGAAAATGTCGACAAATGATGCCAGACAAAGTTGGCTGGCTTGCCTCCGCGTTCAGACGACCCGGCAAATCTTCAGCATATTCGTGCCGCCCGGTGCGCCCATTGGCTCGCCGCAGGTGATGGCGTACACATCGCCGCTTTGCACGATCTGGCGGCTGAGCAGGTGGCCTTCGGCTTGTTCAAGCGCGGTGTCGCGGTCGATACTGGTGTCCATCAACAGCGGCCTGACGTTTCGGAATAATGTCATTTTTCGCTGCGTGCTGACTCGTGGGGTCAGCGCGTAAATCGGCACGCGAATGTCGTGGCGGCTCATCCACAGCGGGGTTGAGCCGCTATCAGTCAGCGCCACAATCGCTTTGGCTCCTAAGTGGCTGGCCGTGAACAGCGCGCCCATGGCTATCGACTGGTCGATGCGAGCGAACTGTTTGCCACTGAAGTCAGCATCGACTTCTTTGTACTCGGCTTTTTCGGCTTCGAGGCAAATGTTGGCCATCTCGATAACCGTTTCCAGCGGGAACTTGCCTGCGGCGGTTTCAGCAGACAGCATCACGGCATCAGTGCCGTCGAGCACGGCGTTGGCCACGTCGCTTACTTCGGCTCTAGTGGGCACGGGGTTCAAAATCATGCTTTCCATCATTTGCGTGGCGGTAATCACCACCTTGTCTTGCGCACGCGCCATTTTGATCATGCGTTTTTGCAGGGCAGGTACTGCGGCATTGCCAACTTCAACAGCCAGGTCACCGCGCGCCACCATGATGCCGTCGCTCACGCGCAAAATTTCTTCCAGGTTGGGGATGGCTTCTGCGCGTTCAATTTTGGCGATCAAACCCGGCTTGTGTTTGTATTGCGCGGCAGCCACGTTGCACAGCTGGCGCGCCATTTCCATGTCGGTCGCGTTTTTCGGGAAACTCACCGCCACGTAGTCAGCCTGAAAGCTCATCGCGGTTTTGATATCTTCCATGTCTTTGGCAGTCAGCGCAGGTGCAGTCAACCCGCCGCCTTGCTTGTTGATGCCTTTGTTGTTCGACAACTCGCCGCCCAATTTCACGGTGGTGTGCACCGCCTCGCCCACCACGCGGTCAACCGTCAACACAATCAGCCCGTCGTTCAATAGCAGCACATCGCCTGCTTTCACGTCACGCGGCAGCTCTTTGTAATCAAGCCCCACACCTTGAATATCACCCGGCTCGGCGCGAGAGGCGTCGAGTACAAATTTTTCACCCGGCACCAGCAATACCTTGCCTTCCGCAAACTTGCCTACGCGGATTTTGGGGCCTTGCAAATCGGCCATGATGCCGACCTCACGCCCGGCGCGCTGGGCAGCTTCACGCACCAGCGCAGCAAGGTTGATGTGGTCTTGCGCCTTGCCGTGGCTGAAGTTCAGCCGCACCACATTGACACCCGCCACGATCAAGGCGTGAAGCATTTCGGGCGTGTTCGATGCTGGGCCTAAAGTAGCAACGATTTTGGTGGCGCGACGGGGCATGGCGTTTGTCCTTGATGTAATTTAGTTTCATATTTTCACATGCTTATATGACGCTGGGTACAGGGCAGTTACGCAGGCGATTCTGGGCGCCTTGGTCAAGTACACGGCTCGTGTGCATGGCCGCGAGCGCGACGCGCGCACCACACTTCTTCACACTTTTTTTGGCGCCGCGACCAGATAACATAAGGCGTTGCCCTGCATTTTGGCATTGGCCGCCCGGGTAAATGAATGAGTAAATCAAAAAGTTAGTCAGTAAGTTAGTAAATAAACAAGTTCGTCTGAAATCAAATTTATGGCTACCTCATCGTCGCGCACCGCAGCAGCTCCCACATCGGCCAGCAAATCATTTGGTAGCGCTAGCGGCCACTTGACCGCATCAGTAGACAAGATCGCCTTCATCGGCGGCGGCAACATGGCCAGCGCGATGATTGGCGGTTTGCTGAAAAAAGGCACGCCCGCCGCCAACATCCAAGTCATAGAGCCGTTGGCCGAGCAGCGACTAAGGCTGCAAGAAAAGTTTGGCATTGCAACCCACGAGGTGCCCGGTGCGACATTGGCCACCACTGATTTAGTGGTGTGGGCCATCAAGCCGCAAATTTTTAAAGAAGCCGCGCTGCAGTCGCGCTTTCACGTTAAAACTGCGCTGCACTTGAGCGTGGCGGCGGGTATTCGCAGCCAGGCGATTGCTCATTGGCTGGGCACGCAGCGCGTGGTGCGGGCCATGCCGAATACACCGGCTTTGGTAGGCAAGGGCATGACGGCGCTTTTTTCGCGCGACGCTGTGGGCATTGCTGACCGAGAACGCATTGAACGGGTGATCAAACCCACCGGCAGTTTGATATGGCTGGGCGACGAGACGCAGCTTGATGCGGTCACGGCGCTGTCAGGCTCTGGCCCAGCTTATGTTTTTTACTTTATTGAGGCCATGGTGCAAGCCGGTGTAGGAATGGGGCTGACCTACGCACAGGCGCACAAGCTGGCAGTGGGCACGTTTTTAGGCGCAGCGGCATTGGCCAAAGGCTCGGCAGAACCTGCCGAGGTATTGCGCGCGCGGGTAACGTCAAAAGGCGGCACCACGCACGCGGCTATTACTTGCCTTGAAGCGGACGATGTGAAAACGCTGTTCATCCGCGCCATGCAAGCCGCTAAAAACCGCGCAACAGAAATGGGCGACGAGTTTGGTGCGGACTGAAGCTGAACCCAAACCGACTGGCAGCTTTACTACAGCGTGGCGTAAGCGGCAACAATGCCCAAAAACACGGTCAGCCCCAGCCAGTGATTGAGGCGAAAAGCCTTGAAGCAATCGTTTCGCTCGCGCTTTCGAATCAACATGATATGCCAAACGGCTTGTGCTAAAGCTACGCTAATAGCTATTAATATCATAGCTGCTTGCGCCCGTATTACTTGGGTAAAAAGCACAAGCGACCATATTACAAGGTATATTGCGTAGCTTGCGGCCACCGCCGCAACGTCAAACCGCCCAAAGGTAATCGCCGAGGTTTTCATGCCGATTTTCAAGTCATCGTCGCGGTCAACCATGGCGTATTCGGTGTCATACGCAATCACCCAAAACAAGTTGCCCAGCAGCAGCAACCACGCCAA
>JANOWB010000179.1:0-3050 GCA_031417695.1 Polaromonas sp. | reverse complement strand
GCTGCAGGCTCGCTGATGCGCACGCCGCCTACTGCGTTGACGAACACGTCCTGGTCCATGCAGGCGACACCGGCGTGGCGATGCAGCACCGCCAGCAGCATGGCCAGGCGGTCTTTGTCCAGGCCCACGCTGAGCCGCCTTGGACTTGGGCCGCCGCTGTCGACCAGCGCCTGAATTTCAACCAGCATGGGCCGAGTGCCTTCAAGGGTCACCATCACGCAGCTGCCGGGCACGGGCTCGGTGTGCTGACTTAAAAAGATGGCGCTGGGGTTGCTGACGCCTTTCAGGCCCTTTTCGGTCATGGCGAATACGCCAATTTCATTCACAGCACCAAAGCGGTTTTTGATCGCCCGCACCAGACGAAAGCTGCTGTGCGTGTCGCCTTCAAAATACAGCACGGTGTCAACCATGTGCTCCAGTACGCGCGGGCCGGCCAACGCGCCTTCTTTTGTGACGTGGCCGACCAGCACGATGCACACGCCGCTGGCTTTGGCCATGCGCGTGAGGTGCGCCGCGCATTCACGCACTTGGGCGACTGAGCCCGGCGCGGACGTGAGCTGGTCTGAGTAGACGGTTTGAATCGAGTCGATCACGGCGATGGTGGGCTGGGTGGCTTCCAACGTGGCCAGGATTTTCTCCAGCTGGATTTCAGCCAGCACTTTGACTTGCGAGCCTTCCAAGCCCAAACGGCGAGAGCGTAAAGCAATCTGCGCACCGCTCTCTTCACCCGTCACGTACAAAGTAGATTGCCCCGCACGCTGCAATGAATCCAGCGCCTGTAAAAGCAATGTCGATTTGCCAATGCCCGGGTCGCCGCCAATCAGCACCACACCGCCCTCCACAATGCCGCCGCCCAGCACGCGGTCAAGCTCTTCGTGACCCGTCGGCGTGCGCTGCATGTCGGTCGCGTCAATGTCGGCCAGCGGGGTCACTTCAGACGCTTTGGCCAGCCCCACGTACTGTTGGCTGTAGCGGTTTTTGGTGGGTGCCGAGTTTTCGGCCGCGCCTTCTATCAATGTGTTCCACGCGTTGCAGCTTGGGCATTTGCCCAGCCATTTGGGGCTTTGCCCGCCGCACTCGGTGCAGGTGAAGGTGGTTTTGTCTTTGGCCATGGGTGCATTTTACTGTTTATATTTACAGTTTAAAAGCAGCACGCAGTTTTTGTATGACAAAAATATTCAAGCGTAGTACAGTGTTGTCTTGTTATGTCGTACATGTAAAGGAGTCAAGCCATGCTAAGCCTGCGTCTGCCCACTCAGCTTGAAAACGAGTTCATCGATTACTGCAAACGTCACGGTGTGTCGAAGACCGAAGCCGCCACAACCGCTCTAAAAAAATTGCTCAGATCCGAAAAAGACCCCTTGCCGATTCCGGCAGATGATCCGCTGGCCAAATGGATTGGCATTGTCAAGGGCGGTCCCAGTACGGACGAGTTGATGCGCATGACCAGAGGCGACGACTGGAATCGCCCGTGAGCGCTGTTTTGATCGACACCAATGTGATTGTTGATGTCCTCAAAGCCGACCCGGAGTGGATGCCGTGGTCGGCAAGACAGCTGGCCCTGGCGCGCAGCAAGCTGCCGCTGCGCATCAACATCGTGGTGTACGCCGAGCTGTGCTCCCATCGACAAAGCCAAAGTCAGCTTGGAGATTTTTTGCAGGACACGGGGATCCAGATATCTGAAATAAGTACCAGCGCTGCGTTGGCAGCAGCAGAGGCTTTTTTACATTACCGCCAACGCGGCGGTAGCAAAACAGGTGTGCTGCCAGACTTTTTCATCGGCGCGCAAGCACAGGCTGAAGGCTGGACGCTGCTGACGCGCGATGCAGCGCGCTATAAAACTTACTTCCCTGAAATCAAATTAATCTGCCCCACCTGAATTTCAAAAAACCGTTGAGCGCGCCATGCAAACCCCCATCAACCCCTTCAAGCTCGCACTTCAAAACAAACAAGCGCAAATCGGCCTGTGGCTGGGCTTGCCAGACAGCACGGCGGCAGAAATTTGTGCAGGCGCTGGCTTTGACTGGTTGCTGATTGACGGCGAGCACGCGCCCAACGATTTGCGCAGCATCTTGCAGCAATTGCAAACCATTGCGGGCTACCCAGGCGTGCATGCCATTGCCCGAGTGCCGATGGGCCACGGCCATGTGGGTGAAATGTTGATCAAGCAGTATTTGGACTTGGGCGTGACCACGCTTTTAGTGCCGATGGTTGACACCGAAAGCCAAGCCGCGGCAGTGGTGCGTGCGGCGCGTTATCCGCAGCCTGGTGAAAAAATCGAAGACAGGGGCGGCCCGGCGTACGGCACAAGAGGCATGGCAGGCGCTCGGGCTTCACGTTTTGGCCGCTACCCCAATTACGCGCTTGAGGCCAATGCGCAAGTGTGCGTGCTGGTTCAGGCCGAAACTCAAACTGCCCTCGACAACCTTGACGCGATCGCCGCAGTTGAAGGCGTTGATGGCGTGTTCATTGGCCCAGCAGATTTGTCGGCGTCGATGGGCTACGTGGGGCAGCTCACGCACCCTGCCGTGCTGGCGGCAATTGAGGGAGCCATAGCCCGCATCAACCGCGCTGGCAAAGCCGCCGGTATTTTGACGACAGACGAAACGCTGGCCAGGCATTACCTGGAACTAGGCGCGCTGTTTGTTGCGGTCGGGTTAGATACCCACCTGCTGGCCAAGCACACCAGCGCATTGGCCAGCAAATTTAAACCCAGTCTGGTCACCCAGCCCGCTGGCAAAATTTATTGATTCGGCAACTGATACCGGTGTGCTCGGTAACGTTTAATGCTATGTAATAAATAGCTGCTTGCGCCCGTATTTATTGGTTTTTCATCGCTTTTTATACTCAGAACGGCCTGTTTTTAGGCAAAAAGACAATTAGGGAAATGATGAAAGTATGTATTTACGGCGCAGGCGCGATTGGCGGCTGGATAGGCCACGGCTTGGCGCGCACGGGCTGTACTGTCAGCGTGATTGCGCGCGGCGCGACGCTTGATGGACTACAGCAGCACGGCCTGCGCTTGAATCATGCGGGCGAAGTAACGGCGC
>JANOWB010000178.1:0-3355 GCA_031417695.1 Polaromonas sp. | reverse complement strand
TGATTGGGCTGCGCAGTTCGCGTCTGAAAACGGCAAGTCTCAGAGCGAAACCCCAAACGGCTTTCGCACCCTAGCTATGCCGCTCACGTTGGTGTGGGGTGAGGACGATTCGATTACACCGCTGTCGCAGGCAAAACAGTTGAAGCAGCTCACGCAAAATTCGCGGTTGTTTGTTCTTCCTGGAGTCGGACACATTCCTCAAATCGAAAATCCGCCAATATTCAACGATGGATTGAACAAATGGCTTAATCTGCCCTGATTGAAGAAGCAAATTCACAATGACCAAATCTCTTCGCCTGACTGAAAAATGGATGCGCCGCGGCCTGTGGCTGGTGGCGCTGGTATTTGCAAGTTTTTTAATTGGGCTGGGCTCAGCCGTGGTGGGTGACTTACCGCAAGTCGAAAAAACGTTAAGCATTGATGACTTTGCAGACAAAAAAATCAGCAGCGCCTTAAAGAGTGAACTCAAGGCGTCTGAAATTGCCGGGGAGGCGGCAGAGGCTGCGCTTCAGCAGGCCCAGCTCAAACGCAGCGCGGCGCGCGCCGACACGGCGGCAGCCAGTGAAACCTTTGGCAATTGGCTTTCAACCCGTCGCGCTACTGCCCAGCCCGACCAAGACACAGAGCTGATTGCCCGCACCAAAGCGCTCGACACACTAAAAACCAAAGAGCGCGCAGCGGGCGTTGCAGTTGAGGCCCAGCAGCAGGCAGCGCTTGACGCCAGCCAAACAGCCGAGCGCACGCAAGCCAAGTTGCAAGAGCTAAATGCAGCCGCGCAAAAGCAGCTCGACGTGGCTAACAGAGCAGTCGAGCTGCGGGTGTTTTTATACCGCCTGGCGCTGACGCTACCGCTGCTGCTGATTGCCGGCTGGCTATTCGTGAAAAAACGCAAAGGCACCTACTGGCCTTTTGTGTGGGGCTTTATTATTTTTGCGCTGTTTGCATTTTTTGTTGAGCTGGTGCCGTACCTGCCAAGCTACGGCGGCTATGTGCGCTACGTTGTTGGTATTGTGGTGACGGTGCTGGTTGGGCGCCAAGCAATCGTGTCGCTGAACCGGTACCTTGAGCGCCAAAGGCTGGCCGAGCAAATGCCCAATCTTCAGCGCAGGGAAGAGTTAAGTTACGACACCGCGCTGACCCGCCTGTCGAAAAATGTGTGCCCTGGTTGCGAGCGACCGGTGGATTTGAAAAATACCGAGATCGACTTTTGCCCGCATTGCGGCATAGGTTTGTTTGACCATTGCGGCGCCTGCTCTACGCGCAAAAGTGCATTCGCCAAGTTTTGCCATGCCTGCGGCGCTTCGGGTCAGAAGATGTTGGGCTCGACTGATGCAGCAACTGGGTCGGCAGCCGAGACGGGCGTTGATTTAACCCCTGTGGCGGCTCCGGCCAACTAGAAGTACCCTTTTCTAATACCTAAAGTATTTTATTAGCGTACTCGTACTGTTTAAAGCGACTAGAAAAGCAGAAACCAGCACACTGCCCCCACAAGCATTTGCTTGGGCAACCTGGTTTTATATGAAAGTTATTTCATCGTCTTATCGCCTGGCTCAGTTTTCACGCGGCGCAGTGCTGCTCGGCACCGTGGCTGCAAGCGCAGCGCTGACCGGCTGCTATGTAGTGCCAATCAACCCGCAAACTGGGCAGCCGCAAACTGTGTACAGCACGCCGCAGCCCCTTCCAGTGCCATCGATTCCGGCAGCGCCATTACCGGTCACGTTTGCCGCACGGCTGTACCCTGCCAATGAGGCGGCGCAGCGCTACGGTTTGATTGGTGCGGTGGTGACGAATGACCTGAATGGGCGGGGGACCTTCACCACCAACATCAATGGTGAAAGTTTCAGTGGTGAGGCAACGCGCGTATCAGGATCATCCTCACGTGAAGGCGTAGCCAACGGCGCGGGCAATCGCGGCAGCTTTATCAACTGCAAGTACCAGATGAACTCGACCACGTTAGGCACTGGCCAGTGCAAGTTGTCCAACGGCGCGCTGTTCACGATGCACGTGGGCGGCTAGGCCGACATGCACTGGGCTAGCTAAGACCGCGAAGGAGTCGCCACCACATCAGGTGGCGACTTTAAGTGCCCCACGTACTGCAGCGGCTGGTAAATTTTGATGGACGGCACATCGCCCTCCCGCATGTTGAGCAAGTCGCCGGGGTTGATCAAACGCGGGTCTGCATCAGTTAACGGCAGGCCCGCGCTTCGGTACGCTTCCAGAATGTATTGCGAGCAAAAAAACTGGTCGTTGCGCCCCAAGCCCAGTTGCACAGCAGCAATGCCGCGAATACAAAAATCACGCACCAACGACGGCACTAAAGGCAGCTCGCAGGCGCGCCGCTCGATGGTGAACGGCGCTTGCAACATCACACCCACGTAGTTGTACTTCTGGCCTTCGTACTTGGCGGCAAAAGCGTTGATTTTGCTGGCGTGCTCGGCGTTAAGCAGCGGGTGCCGAAAGGCCACCACAGTCGCCTCTTCAGCCACCATGGCGTCAACGCTGCGGCGGCGAATACCCGCGCCAACGGCTTCTGAAATATGGTTGTCACCCAGGTACACCGCCGCGTGGCTGACCGGCGACAGCGTAGCCAGCCGAATGGCGACGGAGTTCATGCCGTTTTCAGCCGTCAAAATAATGTCGCCCGGGCGCAGCGCGCCAGCAGTGACCAGCTCGCCGCCATTGCCCGGGCGCAGTGATTTATCTTGAAAGCCAAATATCGGCTTGCTGTTGGCATCTGGCGAGCGGGTTCCAGTTGCGCAACCACCGGTCAGAGCCAGCAACGCGGCAGCAGACAGGTAGCGGCGGCGAGACAAAGCGATGTGATTCATGTTTCAAGCCCTTTAAAAAAATCGTTCTACACGCCGCGCGCGCGGTCAACATGAAACTGTTGGGTGAATTCAGCAAAGCGCCCGGCGTCTAGCGCGTTGCGCACTTTCTGCATCAGGTTCAGGTAGTAATGCAAGTTGTGAATGCTCGCGAGCATGGGGCCGAGCATTTCCCCGCAGCGGTCGAGGTGATGCATGTAGGCCCTTGAAAAATTTTGGCAGGTGTAGCAGCTGCAGGTGCTGTCGACCGGTGCGTCTTCAGTTTTATAGCGCGCATTGCGGATTTTCAAATCGCCAAAGCGTGTGAACATGTGGCCGTTGCGCGCATTGCGGGTCGGCATCACGCAGTCAAACATGTCAACGCCCGCGCCCACACCTTCAACCAAATCTTCGGGTGTGCCCACACCCATCAAATAGCGCGGCTTGTGCGCAGGCAGGCGGTGCGGCGTGTGCGCCATGATGCGCTGCATTTCTTCTTTAGGCTCGCCAACGCTGACGCCGCCAATCGCGTAGCCGGGCAGGTTAAGTTC
>JANOWB010000177.1:0-2870 GCA_031417695.1 Polaromonas sp. | reverse complement strand
ACAACGCATAACTGAACGTTAGCGCCAGCATGAAGGGAATAAACACCGCCTTCGCCCAGTACAGCACAAACAGCCCGGCAAAAACCGCCATTACCGCGAGCGAAACGCTGCGAATACTGACAGGCACATTCAGGACAGAAGGTTCAATAGCAACCGATGCCCCAAGCGTTGACAACGGCAAAGCTTCAAGTGTGTCGGTGGGGGCAGCAGGCATCGGCACCGCCGCTGCGGGATGGGCATTCATGAAGCATCCTCATTCAATAAATTGTCGACATTACTTTCGCTTGACTCGCATTTTTCGTCACGTGTTTCATCCCTTGTTGCGTCCAGTTGAGTGACGCAGGATTCAACGCGTAAATATAAGCAACCGCCAGTTAATGCGTCGAGCCAACCGGACGCCTAAATAATGTAGGACAAATGCGCTGGCAATTCGGCCGCCCGACCTGCGGTCGACGCTTCAGGTCGCAATGGCACCTTTTACTGCCGCAAGCTGGCGCCGGGAAATCACCAAAAGCTCGTCCGTGCCTTTGAGCTCCACAGCCCAGCCCTGGCCCTCTTCAGGCTCGTAATGCTTGACCAGCGCCCGCATGGCGTGCCGCGCCACCAGCGCGTTGCGGTGAACCCGCAAAAATGTTTGGGCGTATTTTTCTTCCAGCTCATTGATGGAGCCGTCCAGAATGTAGCTGCGCACTGCTGTTTTGACTGTGATGTATTTCAGCTCGGCCTTGAAGTAAAGCACTTCATCTACCGGTAAACGCTCAGTGCGACCACGGTCTTGAATAATCAGCACGTCCTGGCTTGAAGAAGTCTCAATAACCTGGTTTAACTCGACATGCCTCTGCACCTTTTGCAGCGCCTGCTGCAAGCGTTCCAGCCGCACAGGTTTGGTCAAGTAATCAATAGCAGCGACTTCAAAAGCCTGCACGGCATGCTCCGCATGCGCCGTCACAAACACCACGGCAGGGGGTTCAGGCATGTCGGCAATTCGGCGCGCCAGCGATACGCCGTCTGCGCCGGGCATGCGCACGTCCAGCAACACCGCGTCAAAACGCTCGCGCGCCATACAAACGAGTGCTTGCGTTGCGTTGGCTGCTTCGGCAACCACCATCACGCTGGGCTGCGTGCATTCAGCCAGCAGCGTGCACAGCCGCGCTCTTGCGAGCGCTTCGTCATCGACCAGCAACACCTTCAGAGTCATAGCGGCAGCTCCATACGCACCTGAAATACACCGTCTTTGTATGCAGTTTGAAACCGCGCCTGCACGTCATGCAACAGCATCAGGCGTTCACGCACGTTGGCCAGCGCCAGCCCGTGGCCGCGCTCGCCCGTGCCCGCGGGCGTAGTGTTGCTGACCTTGATCACGACTGACGCACCCCGCTTTTGCGTGGAAATTTTGAGCTGTGCGCCGCCCGCGCTCGGCTCTACGCCATGTTTGACGGCGTTTTCAACCAGCGGCTGCAGCAATAGGGGCGGAAGCTTGGCCAGGGCCGCAGCCGGGTCGATTTCCCACACCACCTGCAGGCGCTCGCCAAACCTGACTTTTTCAATCGCCAAATAACTTTTAGCCAGCGCAATTTCTTGCCCCAGCGTCACTGACTCGGCAGGGTCGGCCAGCGCGCTGCGAAAAAGCTCGCTCAGGTCTTCCAGCACAGCTTCTGCCTTGCGCGGCTCGGCGCGCACCAGCGCGATTGCGCTGTTCAAGGTGTTGAACAAAAAATGCGGCCGAATGCGCGATTGCAATTCTGCGAGCCGGGCTGTGGTGGCAGCCGGGGTGCGCGCCCTGGCGCGCCAAAACAGCCCCGCCAGCAGCATGCTCGACAGCAGTGCACCCGCAGCCGCGCTGGCCCACCACGGCGCGCTCTGTGTGATGCCCATGAAATTGAGCACCCCACAGCCGTACAGCCCTGCCACAACGCCCAGCCCAACACCACTGCCCCATTGCAGTGGCAGCGCTAGCCGGGCTAATTTGCCTTTTAACCAACACGTGACAACTAACCACGACAGGGTTGCAGGCAACACTCCGCCCGTGAGCAGCGAGAACTGCAGCAACCAGTCCAGCGGTTGAGTTGAATTGAACATAGCCGCAACGCCCACGACCGACTCCACAAACAGCACTGCACGCAGCACAACGCCAACGCTGCAGGTTTCAAAAATACCCGGTTGCTGCGCGCTGCTAACTTGCAGCGGCGCGCCCTCCAGCGGCGGCATCAGGCTGGCCTGAACGGTGGACTCCGCAAACGGATTGGACTGCAAAGGCGGCTTCATGGGCGGGTAAGGCTGGCGGAGCTGGGAAGGCTGGCAAGTGGCCACACGCTTGGCCCCCAAGGCGCATGTGCGGCAGATAAAATCAGTGACATAACATTTAACGCCTGCATTCAACGCCCATGTGGTGTGCCCAAGTTCAAAGCCAAAATCTCATGCGCCAGTATTGCACCGCTGGGGCGCCAACACAATAAGCCAGCACAATAAGCTAGCGCAACCGCCACCGAAAGCCTGACGTGAATCCACTCGACAATAAATCTAAAGCCTGGTCGGCACTTTTTTCAGAGCCGATGAGCGACCTGGTCAAGCGCTACACGTCCAGTGTTTTCTTCGACAAACGCATGTGGCAAGCCGACATTAAGGGCTCGTTGGCCCACGCTGACATGCTGGCCGCTCAGGGGATTATCACGGCGGCAGACCATGCTGCCATCCAAACCGGAATGGCGACGATCAAAAAAGAAATTGAATCGGGCGCCTTCGACTGGAAACTGGACCTGGAAGACGTTCACCTCAATATCGAGGCACGGCTAACCACTTTGGTCGGCGACGCCGGCAAGCGCCTGCACACCGGCCGCTCCAGAAACGACCAGGTGGCCACCGACGTGCGG
>JANOWB010000176.1:0-3402 GCA_031417695.1 Polaromonas sp. | reverse complement strand
GCTGTACCTGATTCGCAAGCAAAACTTCAATATTCTCGACATTCCCATGGCGGCGGTAACGCGGCAGTACCTCGTTTACGTCGATGAAATTCGCACCACTAATTTGGAGCTGGCGGCTGAATACTTGCTGATGGCCGCGATGCTGATTGAAATCAAATCACGCATGCTGCTGCCGCCGAAAAAAGTGGCGGAGGGTCAAGAAGCTGAAGACCCACGCGCCGAGCTGGTACGCCGCCTGCTGGAGTACGAGCAAATCAAACTTGCCGCGCACCAGCTGAACGCCATGCCGCAATTTGGCCGAGACTTTTTGCGCGCGCAGGTCTACGTTGAGCAAGCATTGCAGCCGCGCTTTCCGGACGTACACATCGTTGATTTGCAAGAGGCTTGGGCGGCCATCGTCAAGCGTGCCAAGCTGGTGCAACACCACGTCATCAGCCGTGAAGAACTGTCGGTGCGCGAGCACATGAGTATTGTTTTGCGCAAGCTGCAAGGTCGCAAATTTTTAGAGTTTGAAGACCTGTTTGATGCAGCGCGCGGCATGCCCGTGCTGGTGGTCACGTTTATCGCGCTGCTTGAATTGTCAAAAGAAGGCTTGCTGGAAGTAACGCAGGCCGAGGTGTACGCGCCGATTTATGTGCGGCTGGCTTACACGCCGACTTGACGCCCGCGCTTAAACCCCGCCACTGCGGCTTAATTCAATTCAAGAATTTCGAGCACTTTTGTAAGATCGCCTCCGGCGTATGTGGGCTTGGGGCCGATGGCTTCGTACGGCAAGCTCTGGCGATTGACCCACAGCGTAGTGAAGCCAAACCAGGTTGCACCTAGAGCGTCCCAAGCGTTGCTAGAGACAAAAAGAATTTCTTGTTTTTCAAGCGGCAGGTGTTTTTGAACCAAGCCATAGCTTTCAGGGGAGGTTTTAAAAAGCCGAATGGCATTGACAGAGATCACGTGCTCCAGCAGGTCTTTCATACCTGCGCTTAGCACCGCAGAGTCCAGCATTTCCGGGCTGCCGTTGGACAGAATGGCGGTGGTCAGCCCTGCTTTTTTCAGGCTTTTCAAGACGCCCAGATTTTCCGTAAATGGACTTAAATGCGCATACTGCTGCATCAGCTCGTCTACAACGCTGCCCGTGCGAGTTAACTTCAAGCGGTCTAGCGTGTACTCCAGCGCCAGTCGGGTCAGTTCCCAAAACGGCTGGTAATACTTGCTGCCGCTAGCCTGATGCGGATCTGACTGCGTGATGAGACGCGTGTACTCAATTTGTTTGTCTCGCCACATCACCGCAATTACAGCGCCCTGACCGGGGTAAAGCTGCTCGGCCAGCACTTGTATTGAGTAAACGTCAAACAAGGTGCCGTACGCATCAAACACCACAGCTTTAAATTTCATGGTTTGCACCGAGTTGAAGGGTTAGAAAACAGCGCTGGCTTTCGCGGCAACAGTCGCACCGACATCGACGCATCAAGCCCCAGCTTGTTTCAGCCGCTCATTGGAGGGGAAGAGCATCTTGCGCGCGTCTTCGTCGACCTCACTCTTGAATGTGAATTTGCTCTTCAAGGCCTCCGCGCGCTGTGCCGCTGGGCGTGCATTGATCTCATCAAGCAGGCGTTTGACGTGGGGCAGTTTGTCCCACGCGTCAGCACCCAAAATAAAGGGAATTGCCCGAGCCCAGCCCCATACCGACATATCAACCACGGTGTATTGGTTGCCCAACATGTATGGCTGAGTCGCCAAGTGGTCGTTAACGATGTGCCAGTGGCGCCACGCCTCAAAGTCATAACGGTTAACGGCGTATTCTTTTGGCTCAGGTGCGAAATGCTTGAAGTGAACCGCTTGGCCGCAGTAGGGGCCGATGCCGGTTGCAACAAACATCAGCCATGAAAGCATTTCAGCCTTGTCGGCGGGGGTATCGGGCGGCACAAATTTGCCAGTTTTTTCAGCCAAATAAATCAGCATGGCGTTGCTGTCAAAAACGCGGATGTCGCCATCGACCATCGCGGGTGTTTTAGCGTTAGGGTTTATGGCCTTGAAAGCATTTGAGTGCTGCTCGCCCTTGCGGGTGTCAATCCCAATCACATCGTACGGCTCGCCGGTTTCTTCAAGATACAGGGCAATCTTTAACGGATTGGGCGACGGGTGAAAATAGAACTTGATCATCAAAGGTTTCCTTAAAACAATAATGTTGCGCAGCAAGGCTGGCTGGGCTTGCGCAACTTGATTTTTTGCTAAGTATGCATCGTATTTTTCCTTAGGTAAAACGCGGCGCTTCTTTTAAGCAGCAGCAATGCCGTGCGCCGCGTATGTCAGCAATTTCCAATGCGCTGCGATGACAAGTTCCTCGCCCATTTGTGTAAAAACTCATCTAGACTATCGCCCAGTATGTAAAGTCAAGCGCTAGCGATGCGCCCGGCCGGCCCTAGTCCCCTTTTTGTTCACTCATGCGGCACCCCATGACACCCAACGCAACGCCTTACGGCACGCTCAGCCCCACCTCTACACCTTCAGCCCGCAAGCCCATCAGCCTGCCGCGGCTGCGCGAGCTGCATGCTTCGGGTGAAAAAATCACGATGCTTACTGCGTATGACGCTACCTTTGCGGCTGTAGCCGATTCAGCCGGTGTTGAATGCATTTTGGTGGGTGACTCACTGGGTATGGTGTGCCAGGGCTTGACCAGCACAGTCGGCGTAACGCTTGAGACGATGCGCCACCACACCGAATGCGTGGCCAACGGCCTGCGCCGATCACAAGGCGTGGCGTGGCTGATTGGCGACTTACCATTTGGCAGCTATCACGAGTCCAAAGAGCAAGCGCTAAGCAGCGCGGTGGTGTTGATGCAAGCGGGTGCGCACATGGTCAAGTTGGAAGGCGGCGGCTGGACGACTGAGGTGGTGCGCTTTTTGGTTGCGCGCGGCATCCCGGTATGTGCGCATTTGGGGCTAACCCCGCAAACCGTTCACGCGCTGGGCGGCTACCGCGTGCAGGGCAAAACCGAAGAAGCCGCTGCAAAACTCAAACGTGAAGCGCACGAACTGCAAGACGCCGGTGCGGCCTTGCTGGTGCTGGAAATGGTGCCTGAAGTACTGGCGACAGCGCTCACAAAAACCTTGATAAGTTGCCCCACCATCGGCATTGGCGCGGGCAATGGCTGTGCAGGCCAGGTACTGGTGCTGCACGACATGCTGGGCATGAACCTGGGCAAAATGCCGAAGTTTGTGCACGACTTCATGGCAGATGCGGGCAGCGTGCGCGGCGCTATGGCGGCTTACGTGGCAGCGGTAAAAGCCGGCGCTTTTCCAATTAATGCCAAGCACGGCTGGTAGCCAGCAGCAGACCAATAAAAACAAGAATTCGAGGACTTGACCATGCACATCGTTCACACCATTGCCGAGCTGCGCGAAAAAC
>JANOWB010000175.1:0-3394 GCA_031417695.1 Polaromonas sp. | reverse complement strand
GTTCCTTGAACTTTTTGGACACCTCAAACATGGCGCCAAAGCCGCCAATGCCGGCCAGCACGCCTTCGCGCATGGTTTTTTTGGCCATTGGCTTGATGCGTTCAATCAGCGCGTCGCCCGCGTCAATGTCTACTCCGGCGTCTTTGTAGCTCAAGGGTGCAGGTGTTGGGTATGTGGGCTGGGTCATGGCGTGGGTGGGTGGTCTCAAGTGGGGTTCTACGGGTTAAGCCCGATAGAATCAAGCCCTAGATTCTAAAGGCTCGGGTAGTGACGCCAAGGGCATGCTCGGGTCGCGCTTTCCAACACTAAGTCAACACTTATGCAATTTACGTCAACCCAAAAACGCGCCTTGACCTGGTGCCTGATTGCTGCGCTGGTTGTTTTGGCGCTGTGGCTCTTGGGGCCCGTGCTCACGCCTTTCATCGTGGCCGCCGTGCTGGCTTATGCGCTGACGCCGCTGGTCAACAAAATCGACAGCCTGTTTCGCGGGCGCGTTCCCCGTGTACTGGCCGTGCTGGTGGTAGAGCTGCTGTTTATTGTGGTGGCCTTGGGTTTGGTGCTGCTGGTTATTCCCATCGTAGCCAAAGAGCTTCCCCTGATGCGTGAACAAGTGCCGCTGCTGGCAGAGCGAATTACTACGGGCCTTACCCCGTGGCTGGCGCAGTTCGGCATCAAGGTTTCACTTGACGTAGTCAGCTTGAAAACGCTGGCGCTGAAGTACCTCAATGCCAACTACGAAGAAATGTTTGGCTCGGTGTTGTCGTCTTTGCAGGTGGGCGGCAGTGTGGCGCTGGCCGTTGTGGGCAACGCGGTGTTAATCCCGGTGGCGCTGTTTTACCTGTTGATGGACTGGGACAAATTTGTAGCACGCCTGCTCGAACTGGTGCCGCCGCAGTTGCGTGAAGGGGTGGACAGCTTTACCGACGAGGCCGATTCAGTTTTGGGCCAATACCTGCGCGGGCAGTTGCTGGTCATGCTGATCATGGCGGTGTTTTACTCGGTTGGCATGGCCCTGTTTGGGCTTGATTTAGCGTTGCCGATTGGTGTTTTTACTGGCATCGCGATGTTTATTCCCTACGTGGGGTTTGGGCTTGGCATGTTGCTTGGGCTGCTGGCGGCGGTGTTGCAGTTTGCATCGATCAAAGCGTTGGTGATGGTGGCGGTGGTTTTTGGTATTGGGCAGGTTTTAGAAAGCCTGGTGCTCACGCCGCGCATGGTGGGTGAGCGAATTGGCTTGCACCCGCTGGCCGTTATTTTTGCGTTGCTGGCTTTCGGCCAGTTGTTTGGTTTTGTTGGCGTGCTGATTGCCCTGCCCGCCAGCGCCGTATTGTTGGTGGCGATACGCCGCGTAAAAAGCCAGTACCTTGCCAGCAAGCTTTACAAGGGCGCATAGGCAAATGACCTGCGCCGTTCCCGCATGAAACAAATTGCGCTGGACGTGGGCATGGCCTCCAGCCCGACGTTTGCCAATTTTTTCGCCGGGCCAAACCAGGCGGCTGTCAAACACCTGGAGCTGTGGGCGGGCAGCACGTTGCGCTCGCCAGTGCCCACCTACTTGTGGGGCGAAACTGGCAGCGGCAAAACACATTTGTTGCACGCGGCGGTGCACGCGCTGCAGCAGCTGGGCGCAAAAGTCGGCTGGATGGACGCCTTAACGCTGGAGCCGCCTGAATTTAATTCAGCATGGTCAGCCGTGGTGCTAGACGAGTGCCACGCCTACAACGCCGTGCAGCAGCAAGCGGCGTTTAATTGGTTTGTTAACGCCACCAGCAGTGCCGACGGGCAACCGCGCTGCGTGCTGGCGGCGGGCAGCTTGCCGCCGGCTGATTTGGCGTTGCGCGACGACTTGCGCAGCCGCTTGGGCTGGGGTCATGTGTTTGAGCTGCACCCGCTCACCGAGGCCCAGCGCAGAGCGGTGCTGCGATTAGAAGCTGACGCACGCGGCGTTTTTTTAAGCGACGAGGTGATGGACTTTATGCTGACCAGGTTTTCACGCGACTTGAGCAGCCTGATGGAACTGCTCAGCCAACTCGACGGTTACGCACTGCAAACCAAGCGCGCCGTTACCGTGCCCCTACTCAAAGCCATGTTGGACAGTGAATGAAAAAAGTTGCATTGTTTGATTTAGACCACACGCTGATTTCGTTTGATTCTGACTTTGAATGGAACGAATTCACGATTGCACTCGGCTGGCGTGACGGCGAGCAATTTCGCACAGCAAACGAAACGTTTTTTGCGCAATACCGCGCGGGTACGCTAGACATCCACGCCTACGTGCGATTTGCAACGCAAGCGATACGAGAGCAAGGCGCTATTAAATCAATAGCTGCTCGCGCCCGATTTATGGGCGCCAGAGTGCTAAAAGATATACAAAAACAGGCTCTGGAGCTCGTTCAGGCTCATCAGGCGGCAGGTGACGCAGTGGTGATCGTCACTGCCACCAACGAGTTTGTGACCCGCCCGATTGCCGATGCGTTTGGCGTAGCCGAGCTGATCGCCATTGATTTGGCGAAAGACGCGCAAGGCGAGTTCACTGGCGAGATTGCAGGCACGCCCTCGTTTCGGGAGGGCAAAGTCACCCGCGTTGAAAGTTGGCTGGCCCAACGCAACCTGGGCTGGCAAGACGTTGAAACCACGTTTTATTCAGATTCCATGAACGACTTGCCGCTGTTAGAGAAAGTCACCCACCCCGTCGCCACCAACCCGGACGAACGCCTGCGCAAGCTCGCTATTGAGCGCAAATGGCGCATACTTGACCTATTTTAACCTTTTCACCGGTATCAGTAGAGTCCGCCAGCCAGCCAGGCATGTGGATTCCTGGAGTTTTGCAAATTCATGATTAAAAAATTCATCGACAAACTGTTTGGCAAAAGTGATGGCGCAAGTTCTGCCGCCAAAGCAGTCAAAAAATCCCCTTTCGGCACGCGCAACGACATACAGGTCAAAGACCACGGCATCAACCCCAAGCTTGTCGATGAGCGCGCCATGGACGTGGTGCTGACGCTTAAAGATGCGGGTTTTCAGGCCTATATCGTGGGCGGCGCAGTGCGCGACCTGCTGGTTGGCCTCAAACCCAAAGACTTTGACGTTGCCACCGACGCCACGCCCGAAGAAGTCAAACGCCTTTTCAGGCGCGCCTTCATCATTGGGCGGCGCTTTCGCATTGTTCACGTCATTTACGGCCGTGGCCGTGAGCATGAAGTCATTGAGGTCTCGACTTTTCGTGCCTACCTGGACAGCAGCCAGGCCGAACAGGTGGGCGGCAATGAGCGCACCAGCAAAAGCGAGCTCGCTGGCATGACGCACGCAGTAGACAGCTCAGGCCGCGTGCTGCGCGACAACGTGTGGGGCCCCATGAAAGAAGACGCTGCACGCCGCGACTTCAGCATCAACG
>JANOWB010000174.1:0-1516 GCA_031417695.1 Polaromonas sp. | reverse complement strand
ACCACATCGACCACGCCGTCTTTGGCCTGGTCATACAGCTGCACGGGCGTGCCGCCCAGCTGCATGGCCGGATAGCCTTCAAACTTGATGCGGCCGCCAGATTCTTTTTCGACCTTGTCCATCCACGGCTTGTGCATGGTCAGCCATACGTTCGACTGCGGCGACATGAAGGTGTGAAACTTGAGCGTAACGGCTTGCTGCGCCAGGCCGGACAGGGCTGGCGCACCCAAAGCAGCGGCAGCGCCGGTTTTTAAAAGAGTGCGTCTGGCGATCATGAAGGTTCCTTGAACGAATGAAAAATCAACCTGAAAATTTAATGCGAATCACAGTTTTTGCAAACCCGTACATGCCCTAACGACAGGGAGAGGCACCGCAATCGCCTTACCGGCCCAGATCGTTATTTGAGACATAAAAACCGCTTTTTTATGCACAAAATGAGCCTCTAGCCCAATAAAATCGGGCGCGAGCAGCTATAAAAATAATAGTATAAAAAATGCTTTGTAGCGTCAGTTTGCGGCGCGGTAACGGCTGGGGTGACAGCTTTCACTTTATTCAGCCTTGATGCCAGCCGACTGAATAGTTTTGGCCCAAAACTCGGTGTCTTTTTTCACCAATGCGTCCAGCGCCGTCGGCGTCATGTAGCGCAGCTCTATGCCTGCAGTGTCGGCGCGGGTTTTGGTTTCAGGCAGCTCCAGCGCAGCTTTGATCTGGCTGCTGAGTTTGGCCACCACATCAGCGGGCGTGCCTGCGGGCGCAAAGATGCCGATCCAGGCTTCCAGCTCAAAGCCCTTCAAGCCAGCTTCTGCCGTGGTGGGCACGCCGGGCAAACCGGGGTGGCGGGTTTTGCCCGCTACCGCCAAGCCTTTTAGCTTGCCCACCTGAATTTGCCCCATCACCGACGGCGGGGTGGTGATAAACACCTGCACTTGGCCTGACAACACATCTTGCAGTGCCGGGCCAGAGCCTCGGTACGGGATGTGCACCATGCTGGTTTGCGTTTGCTGCTTGAACATTTCGGTGCCGATATGCGACAGCGAACCGTTGCCCTGGCTGGCGTAGCTTAATTTACCGGGGTTGGCTTTGAGGTAGCGGGTGAATTCACTCAGGTTGTTGGCCGGAATGGACGGGTGAATTGCAATCACGTTGGTGGCTACCGTGATGAGGGCCACCGACACAAAGTCTTTTTGCGACCACGGCAGTTTGGGCGTGAGGTTGGGGTTGCCCACGTGGTAGGCCGAATAAGAGTTAAGCAGCGTGTAACCGTCAGGCGTGGCGCGCGCCACGGCCTGGTAGGCCACATTGCCACTGCCACCGCCTCGGTTGTCTACCACCACCGTTTGGCTGGTCACTTTGGCCAACGAGTCCGACAAGATACGCGCCGATGTATCGACAAAACCGCCAGGCGGATTGGGCACCACCAGCGTGATGGGTTTGCTGGGGTAGCTGGACGCAGCGCTTTGCGCTAGGCCTTGCTGGATAAGGCTTGCCGAGGCAATGATGCCGAAGGTCAATACGG
>JANOWB010000173.1:0-5508 GCA_031417695.1 Polaromonas sp. | reverse complement strand
CCAGGCGCCGGCTTTTTCTACGATGTGGCCAGCTACGCCGAGGTCCAGCACCTCGCCTAACCTGCTGATGCCCTCCCCGTACAAGATGTCGAATTCCGCCGTTTTAAACGGTGACGCCACTTTGTTTTTCACCACCTTCACACGGGTTTCATTGCCGATGATTTCTTCGCCCTTTTTAATCGAGCCAATGCGGCGAATGTCTAGCCGCACCGAGGCGTAAAACTTCAGCGCGTTGCCGCCGGTCGTCGTTTCTGGTGAGCCGAACATCACGCCAATCTTCATGCGAATCTGGTTGATGAAAATCACCATGCAGTTGGCTTTTTTGATCGTTGCCGTCAGCTTGCGCAGCGCCTGGCTCATCAAGCGGGCTTGCAGGCCGGGCAGTGAATCGCCCATTTCGCCTTCCAGCTCGGCCTTGGGCGTGAGCGCGGCGACGGAGTCAATCACGATCAAATCGACCGCGCCAGAGCGGGTGAGGGAATCAACAATTTCGAGTGCCTGCTCGCCGGTGTCGGGCTGGGAAATCAGCAAATCTTGCAGATTGACGCCGAGCTTTTGGGCGTACTGGATGTCAAGCGCATGCTCGGCATCGACAAAAGCGCAGGTGCCGCCGATTTTTTGCATTTCAGCGATGACTTGCAGCGTCAGCGTGGTTTTACCGGATGATTCGGTGCCGTAAATTTCGACCACACGGCCACGCGGCAGGCCGCCGACGCCCAGCGCAATGTCCAGGCCCAGCGAGCCGGTGGACACGACTTGAATGTCTTCAATCACTTCGCCGTCGCCCAGCTTCATGATGGTGCCTTTGCCAAACTGCTTTTCAATTTGCGCGAGGGCGGCGGCCAGCGCTTTGGCTTTTTCGGTGTTCAGCGCGGCGATTTGAGCGGGGGTTGAATTGGCGGTTGGGCGGCTTGGAAAGTCCATGAAAATCTCCTGGTGGATTGGATGAGGTTAGGCTGGATTAATCTGTTGAATCACCCATAAAACTGGGTGAATGAACAGTACTGTATGAGTACTGTTGAAATAAGTAAACCCTATTTATAGTCAGTTTGCCTGACTATATAAACTACACTGCTGCGATGGAAATTTCACCCGAACCCGCTTGGCGGGTCACCCACCTGGGCCGCCTGATGGGCCACGCGCTGCGCCGTTTTGATGAGCGCGTGTTGGTGCTAATGGCGCGCGATGCGCTGGTGCCGTTGGGCTTGTCGAACCTGGCAGCGCGCGACCAGGTGGGCGCGGCGCATGTGCACATCACGCGGCATTTGGCGGTGAATGGCTCGCGCCTGACTGACCTCGCGCAAAGCGCCGGCATGAGCAAGCAGGCCATGGGCGATTTGGTCACGCAGTGCGAAGCGTGGGGGCTGGTGACGCGTGAGCAAGACGCGTATGACAAGCGGGCGAAAAAAGTGGTGTTTACGGAAGTTGGCTTGCTGTGGCTGGGCGGTTTTGAGCGAGCCGTGGCGCAAGCTGAGCTTGAATTTCGAGCGGCAGTGGGGCAAGACGTAGCGACCGTGGTGGCGCTGGGGCTGGAGGTGTATGCAGGGGCGAGCCAGTAAAGACGAGGTTTACAAACTTATTGCTTTGTCAAAAGCCTAAAATTTAAACCTCACCCCCGCTACAACCGAAAGACCCCCATGCGTATTTTGATTGCTGAAGACGACCAGGTTCTGGCCGACGGCTTGCTGCGCACGCTGCGCGCGTCGGGCGCGGCGGCAGACCATGTGGCCAGCGGCACAGAAGCCGACGCAGCGCTGATGACCAATACCGAGTTCGATTTGCTCATCTTGGATTTAGGTTTGCCGCGCATGCATGGGCTGGAAGTTTTGAAGCGTTTACGCGCGCGCGGCTCTGCTTTGCCAGTGCTGATTTTGACTGCCGTAGACAGCGTTGAAGAGCGGGTCAAAGGTCTGGACTACGGGGCCGACGACTACATGGCCAAACCGTTTTCATTGCAAGAGTTAGAAGCCCGGGTGCGGGCCCTGGTGCGGCGCGGCATGGGCGCGGCCAGCAGCACCATCAAACACGGCCCGTTAATTTACGACCAGGGCGGGCGCGTGGCCACGATTGACGGCGTGATGGTCGATTTGTCAGCACGCGAGCTGGGCCTGCTTGAAGTGCTGCTGCAACGCGCAGGCCGCCTGGTCAGCAAAGACCAGCTGGTAGAGCGCCTGTGCGAGTGGGGCGAAGAGGTCAGCAACAACGCCATTGAGGTGTACATCCACCGGCTGCGCAAGAAGATTGAGAAGGGGCCGATTCGGATTGCTACCGTGCGCGGCTTGGGCTACTGCCTAGAAAAAATCCCAGGCTAGTATGTGGCCCCCACGGTCGCTCACTGCGTGTAGCTCCCTGCCCCCCGAGGGGGCCGCTGCGCCAGCGGCCTGGCAAAGCCAGATCCGCGGCCCCTGCTTGGTAAAACGGGGACACGCGGCTGGTTGTGGACAGGGTTTATCTTGGCAATAAGAATCTTTCAGCGCGAGCGGCGCAGTTTATTTGGCGAGATTCTTGACTGGATGCTCACGCCTTTGATCTTGCTCTGGCCCATCACGCTGGCGCTGACCTGGCTGGTGGCGCAAAACATTGCTGGAAAGCCGTTTGACCGGGCGCTTGAATTCAACGTGCAGGCGCTGGCCAGATTGGTAACGGTGAAAGGCAACGTGGTGCAGTTCAACCTGACTGGCCCGGCGCGCGAAATTTTGCGGGCTGACGACACCGATCAGGTGTATTACCAAGTGCGCGGCACCAAAGGCGAATTTTTAGGCGGCGGAAGCGAATTGCCGCCACCGCTGGATGAAGACAAAACCATCGACGGCGAGGTGCGCCTGCGTGAAGACCAGATCAACGGTGAAGACGTGCGGGTGGCCTACACCTGGATAAGAGTTGACCTAGCTGATGACGGAAAAACCAGCGTTAAAAACAACAACTCCGGCAGTAACGTAAGCAATAACGCCAACACCAATCTGGTGCTGGTGCAAGTGGCCGAAACACTTGAAAAACGCAAAACACTGGCCACTGAAATCGTCAAAGGCACGATGGTGCCGCAGTTTGTTACGCTGCCGCTGGCGGTGCTACTGGTGTGGCTGGCGCTGGTGCGCGGCATCAAGCCGCTGGCGCAGCTTGAAAAGCGCATTCGCGCGCGCAAACCCGACGACATGAGCCCGCTAGACGACCACGCCGTGCCTGAAGAAGTCGCGCCGCTGGTGTCGTCAATCAATGACTTGCTCAGCCGCTTAAAGGCGTCACTCACCACGCAAAAACGCTTTTTGGCTGATGCCGCACATCAATTAAAAACGCCGCTGGCTGGCCTGAGAATGCAGGCCGACTTGGCCCAGTGCGAAACCAACGCAGACGAGCTAAAAAAATCACTCAAACACATTGGTAAATCGACCGTGCGGGCCACGCACACGGTTAACCAGCTGCTAGCGCTGGCCCGCGCCGAAGCTACTGGCCGCAGCCTGCCCAAGCAGCCGGTTGACATGGTGATGGTGGCCAACGAGGTGATGGCTGACTCAGTGCCGCGCGCACTTGAAAAGCAAATCGACCTGGGTTACGACGGGCCCGAATTAGGCGGCCCGTCAACGCTGCTTGAAGGCAACCCGACGCTGCTCAAAGAGTTGCTGCGCAACCTGATTGACAACGCCATTGCCTACACGCCCGAGCACGGGCAAGTCACGCTGCGGTTACTGGTTGATGTGTTCAGCGGCACGCTGGTGTTGCTAGTTGAAGACTCGGGCCCGGGCATTCCAGAGGCAGAACGCGAACTGGTGTTTCAGCCGTTTTACCGGGCACTGGGCACCAATGTTGATGGCTCTGGCCTGGGCCTGGCCATCGTGCTGGAGATTGCCCAGCAACACAACGCTACGGTCAGCATTGAAGAGGCTTGGCCATCTAGCCCAGCCGACAGCCCCGGCACACGCATTACCGTTCGCTTTGCCGGCACAAGCTAACTTGCTGCCCGGCTAAATAAACCACCCATCGCCGCGCACCGCCCGGTGATGCTGATATTGTTTTTTACACCTGTGCCGGTGGGTGATGAAATTTGCCTTTGAATAAGGTTGTTTTTATTGTCCAAGTCAATAAATACGGGCGTGAGCAGCTATTTAAAGCATAGCGCTTGCGTTTGCGCAACAACACGTAGCCGCGGGTTATTAGCCGCCGCGCGTCACAGCGTTGTCACGCAATCGCCACACCAGCGTCATGTGCGATTCGTACGCTTGCCAGTGAGTTATTTAACCCACGACAAGGACCCACCATATGAACGCACGCGTAAATATTTCCAGCCATGACGCCCTGGCTTTGCTAGGCAACCATGACGCTGAAGACACCAACCCCACCACCAACCCGAGCTTGAACGACGTGATTGAAGCGCGCATGAGCCGGCGCGGTGTGTTTCGCGCGGCCATTGGCACAGCGGGCACAGCGGTGTTGGGCACCGTCAGCCTCACCGCATGCGGCGGGGGCGGCAGCGATGCAGCGGTGGTAGCAGTACCTGCTGCACCGCCAGCAGTTGTACCGGCCCCAATGGCAGGTGCCATGGGCTTTACCGCCGTTGCAAAAACCCTTGACGACAAAGTCACCATTGCCAGCGGCTACACGGCCAAGCCCCTGTTTGCACTCGGCGACCCGATTGCGGCTGGCACAGCAGACTACAAAAACGACGGTACCGATCTTGATTTTGACAACCGCTCTGGCGACCACCACGACGGCATGGAATTTTTCGGCCTGAATGCCGCCGGCACGGGCCGCAACGCCAACAGCAGCGAACGCGGCTTGCTGGCCATTAACCACGAAGCCACCAGCAACTCGGGCGGCGAAATCGCGTCGACCTATTTGCATGCTGACGGCGGCACCAACACACTGCCCCGCCCCGCAGCAGAGGTTGACAAAGAAGTGCCGATTCACGGCGTCAGCATCATTGAAGTGCGCAAGGTGTCGGGACAATTCGCCGTGCAAAAAGCCTCCACCTTCAATCGCCGCATCACGCCGCTTACGCCCATCAAACTGAACGGCGTTGCAAGCGGCAATGCACTGGTCAAGACTAAATTTTCAACCACCGGCGTTGACGCGCGCGGCACGCTGAATAACTGCGGCACGGGCTACACGCCGTGGGGCACGTATTTGACCGGCGAAGAAAACTGGGCCGGCTACTTCTTTCGGGCCGCTGCAGACGTGGCCACACGCGGCACCGCCACCACTAAAGCCAACGTGTCGTTGGCACGCTATGGCAAAGCGCCTGGCTCTAGCCGCCACGGCTGGCAAACCGGCGGCACAGACGACAAATACGCGCGTTGGGACATCAGCCAAAAGGGCACGTCAACAGACGGCACCGACGACTACCGCAACGAGCTGAACACCTTCGGCTACATGGTTGAAATTGACCCCTACGACAAAGCCGTGGCTATTCGCAAACGCACGTCGATGGGCCGCTTTGCGCACGAAAGCGGTGTGTTTAGCATTCCTGCAGTGGGCAAGCCGCTGGCCGTGTACATGGGTGACGACTCGCGGCGC
>JANOWB010000172.1:0-2867 GCA_031417695.1 Polaromonas sp. | reverse complement strand
GTGGTGCGTGTCACGCGCACTGAAGAGCGGGTTGGCGGCGCGGCCAATGTGGCCAACAATATTGTGGCGTTGGGTGCCAAGGCATCGCTGCTGAGCGTAGTGGGCGACGACGAGGCCAGTCACCAGCTGGAAGCACTGGTGGCCAACACCGGCATCACACCTTATTTTGGCCGGGACCCTCAGCTTAAAACCACTGTCAAGCTGCGTGTGATTGGTCGCCAGCAACAGTTGCTGCGCCTGGATTTTGAAAACACCCCAAAAAGCGAAGTGCTCGCGTCGCAGTCTGCCGCGTTTGACGGGCTCTGCCCCGCGCATGATGCGGTTCTGTTTTCAGACTACGGCAAGGGCGGCCTGGCGCACATCGCCCGCATGATTGACCAAGCCAAAGAACTCGGTAAAACCGTCTTGGTTGACCCCAAAGGCGCGGACTACAGCCGCTATAAAAACGCAACGGTGATCACGCCTAATCGGGTTGAGCTGGAGCATGTCATCGGCAACTGGAGCAGTGAAGCGGACTTAAGCGTCAAGGCACACCAGCTTCGCCGGGCGTTAAATCTGCAGGCCTTGTTGCTTACCCGCAGTGAAGCAGGTATGACGCTTTTTGACGAGCACGGCGAACTGCACGTACCAGCAGTGGCACGCGAAGTATTTGATGTCACAGGGGCGGGTGACACCGTTATCGCGACTTTGGCAGCGCTGGCCGCTGCAGGCATGAGCCTGCGCGACGCAGTGCCCATTGCCAACCGCGCCGGCGGCATTGCGGTCGGTAAATTTGGCACAGCCACAGTCACATTTACTGAGCTTTTTAGCGCCACTGTCTAAAGGAATTCGAACGATGAAAATAGTTGTCACCGGCGCTGCGGGTTTTATCGGCAGCAACATCATCCAGGGCCTGAACCGGCGAGGCATCACGGACATTACGGCTGTCGATGACATGACCGAAGGCGACAAGTTTAAAAATTTGGCTGATCTTCAAATAGCCGACTACGTAGACGCTGATGATTTTTACGACCTGTTTGCCGAAGGTGCGTTTGGCGACGTCGACGCCGTGTTTCACGAAGGCGCCTGCAGCGACACCATGGAGCCAGATGGCAAGTACATGATGGACAACAACTACACCTTGTCGTGTGAGTTGTTCCAGTCATGTCAAGAGCAGGGAACACGTCTGCTGTATGCCTCATCAGCAGCAACCTACGGGCATGCTAGGCCTGACGCCAGCGCGCCCGACGGCACCGCCGCCTTCAGTGAATCGCCTGAGTATGAAAAGCCACTGAATGTTTATGGCTACTCCAAGCTTCTTTTTGACCAGCGATTGCGGCGCGAGCTAGGCACGCGCTTTGAAAACGCCACCGCCCAGGTCGTCGGTTTCAGGTATTTCAATGTGTACGGGCCGCGTGAGCAGCACAAAGGCCGAATGGGCAGTGTTGCCTTTCACCAGTTCAACCAGTACCGAGCTGAAGGCAAAGTCAAACTGTTTGGCCCCTACGGCGGCTACGGTGCAGGCGAGCACATGCGCGACTTTGTATTTATCGACGATGTAGTGGCAGTCAACCTTTGGTTTTTAGACCACCCTGAACAGTCTGGATTATTTAACCTGGGCACAGGCACGGCACAGCCCTTTAACGACCTTGCAATTTCGGTAGTCAACAGCCTTAGGCAAGGCGAAAATCAAGCCGCTTTAAGTATCGAAGAAGCTGCGCGCGGAGGCTTGATTGACTACCTCGATTTTCCGAGCGCGTTGGTCGGCAAATACCAGAGCTACACCCGCGCCAATCTGAGCGCGCTGCGCGCTGCAGGTTGCGACCACGTGTTTGCCGATGTCCAAACTGGCGTGGCGCGTTACACAAAGTGGTTAAACGCGCAATAACGGTGGTTTGTGCCTATAAAGTCACAACTTGGCGGTCAACGAACCAATACTTTGCTCGTTGTTAGCTGTGATGCCTCGGACAAAAACGAGGTTGCCGAAGTTTTCTAACCACACCCTACTTTGAGGAGTTTTCTCATGTTCAAGAAATTGCTGGCGTTTTTCGCCGCCATGACTGTTGCGATCGCTTTCGCCGCGGTTGACGTCAACAAAGCCACCCCTGCTGAGCTCGATGGCATCAAAGGCATTGGCCCTGCCATCTCTGGCAAGATTGTTGACGAGCGCAAAAAAGGTAACTTTAAAAGCTGGGAAGACTTCATCGAGCGCGTCAAAGGCATCGGCGAAGGCAACGCAGCCAAGTTCTCCGCAGAAGGCCTGACGGTCGGCGGCGCTGGCTACAAAGGCGCAGCCGCTGCTCCTGCAGCCCCAGCCAAAAAAGACGACAAGCCAGCTGCTGCCGCGCCAGCCAAAGCTGATGCCAAGCCTGCTACGCCGGCTGCTCCTGCAAAAGCTGATGCCAAGCCAATGGCTCCAGCCGCTGCGGCTGCTGCACCTGCCATGGCTAAAGACGAAAAGAAAGACCCAAAAGCTGAAGCCAAGGCCAAAAAAGAAGCTGACGCCAAAGCAAAAGCCGACGAGAAAAAAGCCAAAGCTGACGCTGCCAAAATGAAAAAAGACGAAGCTGCAAAAGCCAAAGCAGATGCCAAAGGCGGTAAAGACGCCAAGCCAGCAGCTAAAGCCGACGCAAAAACCGACGCTAAGGCTGATGCCAAGCCAGACGCTAAAGCTGATGCAGCCAAGCCAGCCGCAAGCGCTGCCAAGAAGTAATCTCTTCAAAGCACTTCTGCACAATGAAAAACCCGCCTGAGGCGGGTTTTTTTATGCCTTTCATAGCCATTGCCCAATAAATACGGGCGCGAGCAGCTCTTTTATTCATAGCGTCAAACACGCCACTAAACCGTCCGACTAAAACCACGTCAATTCAAATCAGCGCAATCAAATC
>JANOWB010000171.1:0-2573 GCA_031417695.1 Polaromonas sp. | reverse complement strand
ACTGGGCGTTTTTTCCGCTGGCGACGCATGCTGGCGCGCTGGGCGGGGCGGCGTGGGCCAGCATCACGGCGGTGCTCAAAGACCGATTCAAAGCCAGCGAAATTTTGGTCAGCCTGATGCTGGTGTACGTGGCCAACTTGCTGCTTAGCTACTTGGTGTTTGGCCCGTGGAAAGACCCGCAGGGGTTTAACTTTCCGCAGACGGTGAATTTCGACATGGCGATTCCGCGGGTACTCAGTGGCTTTCGATTGAACTGGGGAACTGCAGTTGCTTTGCTGCTGGTGGTGCTCATGTGGGTGTTCATGTCGCGCACGTTCAAAGGCTATCAATTGCAAGTCAGCGGGCAGGCGGCAGCGGCCTCGCGCTATGCAGGCTTTTCGGCGCGCGCAACGTTGTGGACTTGTCTGCTGACGTCAGGCGCGTTTGCAGGCGTTGCGGGGGCGTACGAAGTTACCGGGCCAATGGGGCAACTGACGCCTTACGTGTCGGTGGGTTATGGCTTCACCGCAATTATTGTGGCCTTTGTTGGGCGCTTGCACCCGGTGGGCTGTGTTGCGGCCAGTGTGCTTCTGAGCATGTTTTTAATTGGTGGGCAATTGGCGCAATCGCGCATTGGCCTGCCAGCTGCGCTGACGGGCTTGTTTCAGGGCATTTTGCTGTTTTCACTGTTGGCCTGCGACACGTTGATCAACTACCGTATTCGGCTGCGTGCAGCGCCGCTGGCAGTGCCGCCTGCAGCCGTGCCATCAGTGGTGCTTGCGGCCGCGTCGCCCACTTTGCCAAAGAACGCTTATGAATGAAATCGCTTTTTTGATTGCGGCCACCTTGTCGTCGGGCACGCCCTTGGCATTGGCCGGGTTGGGGCTGCTGATTAATGAAAAGGTAGGCGTTGTGAATTTGGGTGCTGAAGGCATGATGTTGATTGCAGCCGTGGTCGGCTTTGCCGCAGCGTTTCACAGCGGCAGTTCTGTGGTCGCTTTTGCCGCTGCCGCTGCCGCCGGGGCGATGGCCGCAGGTTTGTTTGGCGCGCTGGTCATTTGGCTTAACACCAACCAATACGCCACTGGCTTGGCAGTCAGCCTGTTCGGCGGTGGGTTTTCTGCGTTTGTGGGCGTGGGCTACATCGGCAAAACACTTGAAGGGCGAACTGCGCACAGCGTGCCAGTACTTGGTGACTTGCCGTTTGTTGGCCCTGCGCTTTTTCAGCAGCACCCGATGGTGTACCTGACGATTGTTTTTGCGGTAGCAATCGGTTTGTTTTTCAGCCGCACCCGAACTGGACTGGTGCTGCGCAGCGTGGGCGAAAACCCCGAATCTGCGCACGCGCTGGGGTACCCGGTGCGGCTATTGCGCTTGGCATGCGTGATGGTGGGCGGTGCGTTGTGCGGCTTGGGCGGGGCCTACATCAGCCTGGTTTATGCGCCGCTCTGGGCCGAAGGAATGATTGCCGGGCGCGGCTGGATAGCGCTGGCTTTGACGGTGTTTGCCACTTGGCGCGCGGCCCGGTTATTGCTTGGTGCTTATTTGTTTGGCGGCGTCACCATGCTGCAGCTTGCCTTGCAAGGGGCGGGGGTAGATGTGCCGTCGCAATTCATGAGCATGCTGCCGTACCTGGCTACCATCGTTGTTTTGGTGCTGATATCAAGCAATCCGCTGTGGATTCGGCTTAACATGCCGAGTTCTCTGGGGAAACCGTTTTTCCCGGGGCGTTAGCTTGCCAAGTCGCCGCCCGGTATTTAAAGAAGTTTGTGTTGGTTTTATTGTGTGTTGGTTTAACTGTAAGGAACAGAAATGAACGATTTGAACAAGCGCTCACTGCTTAAAGTGGCCGCCGCGAGTGCTTTGGCAACTGCAGCGTTAATCGGATGCGGCAAAAAAGACGCGCCAGCCCCGATCGCGGCGGCACCAGCGTCAGCACCAGTCGCTGCACCCGCGCCCAAGGCTGAGCCATTCAAGGCAGCATGGGTGTACGTCGGGCCGGTCGGTGACGCCGGCTGGTCGTTTGCACACGACTTGGGCCGCAAAGCGGTTGAAGCTGAACTTGGCGACAAGGTCAAAACCAGCTTCGTGGAAAGCGTGCCTGAAGGCGCCGACGCCGAGCGCGTGATTCGCGATTTGGCAACCCAGGGCAACAAGGTGATTTTTGCCACCAGCTTTGGCTACATGGAGCCCATGCTCAAGGTTGCCAAAGACTTCCCCGATGTGAAGTTTGAGCACGCCACCGGCTACAAAACCGCGCCCAACATGCGTGTGTACGACTCGCGTTTTTACCAAGACACCTACATGGCTGGCGTGATTGCCGGCAAGATGACCAAAACCAATACGCTGGGTTTTGTGGGTTCGTTCCCTATTCCTGAAGTGCTGCGCAATATCAATGCCTTTACGCTGGGTGCACAGTCGGTCAACCCAAAAATTAAAACCCGCGTAGTGTGGGTGAACAGCTGGTTTGACATTCCTAAAGAAACCGAAGCTGCGCAAACGCTGATCAACGGCGGCGCCGACGTGTTGCTGCAAAACACTGACTCTACTGCGGTGCTGCAAACTGCCGAGAAAAACGGCAAGTTTGCGTTCGG
>JANOWB010000170.1:0-3503 GCA_031417695.1 Polaromonas sp. | reverse complement strand
TAGCGAAGAATGGTCAGTTGTGTCATGTTGCTAGGGTAGTTGTCTCTATTTTCGCAAACTTTCGGGGCTTTTGGGCTGCGATGTGTGGCGGAAATCCAGTTTTCATTGCTCAATCAAGGGCTTAGGTGCAAAATTGCGTGTAGTTTGTCAACATCCGTTAGTGACACTTTGCGTGGTTAAGATTCAGGAAATTTCACGAATCACTACCTCTCAAGTTCAAACTGAGTCTGGCAGCCAGTCAAAAAACCAAGCCACTATTTAAGCTCTAAGGGCCACCAAGATGCGCATTACTTCTGGTCAATTTGTCAGTATTTCCAGCATTTCAATAGCTGTTGCCTGTTTAACGGCGGCTTTTAGTGCGCAAAGCCAAGTGGTGGCGCAGAACTTTCCGATCTTGCCCAGCCAAAAAGCCACCGCAACCCAAGTTGCGCAAACCGGCGTGCCGCTGGCTGAGCTGGCCGCCAACGCGCCAGACAATTACACCGTAAGAAGTGGCGACACACTGTGGGCCATTTCAGGCATGTTCTTGAAAAGCCCGTGGCGCTGGCCAGAGCTGTGGGGCATGAACCTGGAAGACATCCGCAACCCGCACCGCATTTACCCCGGTCAGCAGTTGTTTTTAGACAAAAGCAACGGCCGCGCGACGCTGCGCACCCGCAAAGCCGATGGCCCGCCGACTGACACGATCAAGGTGTCACCGCGCACCCGGTCTGAGTCGCTGGGCGACACGTCTATTCCCACGCTGGCGGCGAACTTGATTGAGCCGTTTTTGGCTGAACCCCTGATCGTTGATTCAGTCGCCTTTGCTGCTGCGCCACGCATTGTGGCCACGCAAGAAGGCCGCGTATTGCTAAGCCGCGGCGACCGCGCCTATGCACGCGGCGAATTTTCAGGTGGCACGGGCGGCAAAGCTTTAAGCGACGAGCGCGGCCAGCCGCTGGATTACCGCGTGTTTCGCAACGCTACCCCGCTAAAAGACCCCACCACCGGCGCTATTTTGGGCTACGAAGCGCAGTTTGTCGGCAAAGCCGAGCTGGTGCGCGGCGAGTCAATGCAAGACGTGCTGAACAAAGACGGCAAAACCACCCGTGAGTTGGTGCCCGCCACCATCGACATCGTGCTGGCCAAAGAAGAAATGCGCGTTGGCGACCGATTGGTGGCCGAGCCCGCCCGCGCCTCTGGCAGCTACATGCCGCGCGCGCCAAGCACGCCAATCGTCGGGCAGATTGTGTCGGTATACGGCAGCGCCGTTCGCTTTGCAGCTGAAAATCAAGTGGTGGTGGTGAACCGCGGCAGCAAAGACGGCCTGGAGCGCGGCCACGTCATGGCGATTTTGAAAGACGGTGAGCGCCTGCGTGACCGCACAGACTCCGCCCGCCCAGAAATGAAGCTGCCCAATGAGCGCAATGGCTTGCTGATGGTGTTTCAAACTTTTGAAAACCTGTCTTATGCGCTGGTGCTGCAAATCACCGACGGCGTGCGGGTCGGCGACCGGTTTGTTAACCCCAACTAAGCCGCACTTAGCTACTGCCCGCCCCTGTGGAGCGCGCTGAACTCCATGCCTGGCTGCGGCTAACGCTGGCGCCCGGCATTGGCAACACCACCGCGCGCAAGTTGCTGGCAGCCTTCGGCTCGCCCGAAGCCATCTTTACCCAGACTGATGTTGCACTGCGACAGCTTGGTAGCAGCAAATTAGTTGCGGCCGTTCGGCACCAGTCAGAAGGATTGCCTGCCTTGCTAGACAGCACGCTGGCCTGGTTGGCTGGCGGCGATGACCGCCATATTGCCGCTTTGGGCGATGCGACCTACCCAGTCGGCCTGCTGAACATTGAAGACCCACCCTTGATGCTTTATATGCTTTCTGGCCAATTAAAACGGGCGCAAGCAGCTATTAATAACGTAGCAAGCAATCTGGCTATTGTGGGCAGCCGCAACCCCACCCCGCAAGGTGAAGGCAATGCGCGGCAATTTGCCAAAGCGTTCGCCGGGCAGGGGCTGTGTATTGTTTCGGGCATGGCGCTGGGGGTAGACGGCGCGGCGCACGACGGCGCTTTGCTGGGCGCCCTCGAAGGCAGTTGCGCAACGATTGCCGTGGTTGGCACTGGGCTTGACCGCGTCTACCCCAAAAAGCACCTTGCGCTGGCCCACCGCATCGTGGCGCAGGGCATGATCATCAGCGAATTCCCGATTGGCACGCCGCCCTTAACGGCTAACTTTCCCAAACGCAACCGCATCATTTCGGGGCTGTCGCAAGGCACGTTGGTGGTGGAGGCAGCGTTAAAGTCAGGCTCGCTAATCACAGCACGCTTGGCCAGCGAGCAAGGCAAAGATGTGTTTGCAATTCCCGGCTCGATTCACTCACCGCAGTCGCGCGGCTGCCATTACTTAATCAAGCAAGGCGCCAAGCTTGTCGAAAATGCTGAAGACGTGATGGAAGAGTTGCACGTTGCCTACCCCAAAGTGGCCGCCACCGCAGACGTTGCTGCCGATGGCGACGATGAAGCAGACCCGGCTGAAGGCCAAGAATCAGCCTTATTGGCGGCGCTGGGTTTTGACATCGTCAGCCTCGATGCACTACAAGCGCGAACCGGGCTGCCCACGCCCGATTTGCAAGCCCAGCTGCTTGAGCTGGAGCTTTACGGCCTGGTTACGCGGCTGCCCGGTGGGCTGTTTCAACGCGTGAACCAGGCTTGATGGCGGCGTAGTCTTTCATCAACCCCGCCCACTGCAAACGCGCGGTTTTTACATTGCGCTCTTTCACGTGGCCGTAGCCTTTAATGAGTTCTGGAATGCGCGCCACTTCAACTGCAGTGGCGTGGTTGTCTGCGTTCAAAGTATTCAGTAGCGTGTCAATGGACGCGGTGTACTCGCCAATTAGCGCCCGCTCCATCTTGCGTTCTTCGGTTTTACCAAACACATCGAACGGGCCGCCGCGCAAGCCTTTGAGCTTGGCCAGCACTTTAAAGCCGGTCAACATCCACGGGCCAAACTGGCGCTTTTGCAGTTCGCCTTTTTCGTTTTTCTTTGAGATTAAGGGCGGTGCCAGGTTGTAATTGAGCTTGAAGTCGCCTTCAAACATGGCGTTGACTTTGTTCAAAAACGCCATGTCGGTGTGCAGGCGTGCAACTTCGTACTCGTCTTTGTACGCCATCAATTTGAACAAGTAACGGGCGACGTTCTGGGTGAGCAGGGTTTTACCCAAGCTTGATTCAGCGCGTTCGACCTTGCGCACAAACGCTTCATACGTCTTGGCGTAGTCGGCGTTTTGGTAAGCGGTCAAAAACTCAACCCGCTTGGCGACCAGCGCATCGACACTGTCACGCGCCGTGGGCATGGCAATCACTTGCGCAGGTGCAAACAACTTTTCAACGGACGGCAAATCGTGGGCCGCGCGACGACCCCAGGCAAAAGCGGTTTTGTTGTTGTCAATCGCCACGGCATTGAGCTCAATCGCGCGAGTCAGCGACTCCAGGCTGAGCGGAATCCAGCCCTTTTGCCACGCG
>JANOWB010000169.1:0-7870 GCA_031417695.1 Polaromonas sp. | reverse complement strand
CTTGTTTAAAGCTTCGGAGAAATAGTCTTCTTCGATTTGCCCGGTGAAGTCGGCAGGCCAATTATTTTTGTCAAACCATTGGTGGCCGGTTTTCTCCAAACTAAATTCAGGCCAGCTACGGAACAAATGGTGAAAAAACTCGTGTTGAACCCACTCGGGCAAATACATGCGCCGTTCAACTGCAGTGCGACCGCCGCCACCTTGATCAGGTGCTCTTTTTTTGACGACCCAGTCGTCTTCACTGATGAACACGGGCTTGCCCGATGCCTCGAACCCACCCATCCCGCTGCCACCGCCGGCATCAGTGCCAACGTTTAAATCGCTAGGGTAGATCAGCCAGAACATATCTGTTTTCTCAATCATCCCTAAGGGTAATTGCCTGATCGGCGCGTTGTAGTCGTAGCCTGTTATTTTGTTAATTTGAGTGCAGGAATCAATCTTGTAAAAATTTAGCTCCAAACGCAGCTCACCGCCGCTGATGGCCAAAATATAGCTTTGCAGCAAACGCAACGATTGGCGCACTGCTTCGTAGGAATCGGCTTCTATTTCTGGACTCAAACGGCGATTCAGCACTGTTGGCCCCGTTTTGGGAATGATGTCAGAGCAGGCTGGCATCACGATGGCCATTTGAATTGGCGTAGTGCCAAGCAGAGTCTTGCCGACGCCAATTTTGGTGATGTCGTCCAGCATGCGCAGATGGGCGTACAGGCCGGGTTCACCGAAGTGAGGACGCGGGTTTTTGAGCTGCAGTTTATTGAAGTTGACCCACCACGCGTTGGCCGCGGGCTGGTTGTTCTGCATGAGTGGGTATTTTTTTATCAGTTCATCAACGATGACACGTGCGCCCTGAAAGTCTTTTAGGGCAACCTTGTCTTCGGCATCCAATAATTTTTTGAGCAATTCAACCCAGTCTTGATCAAAGCTGCTTTTCGCGCCGTATCGCCCCCAAAAATCATCTAACTCTGTTGAAGTCTTGGCTGCAGCCATTGCTGCGGCAGTTGCAGCGACAGGTGCAGGTGCAGGAACAAGTGCGGTGTCAGAGGTTGACGCGGGCGCTAAAGCCGTCGGCGTTGTGCCCGGCACCACGTTAGTGCCACCCCCACCGCCGCAACTAACTACGCCGGTGACCAAGACAGCTGCCAACGCACTTGCCAAGGCACCACGCACAAATCGATGTTTCACATAAATAGAACTTGTCATTTCGACTTTTCCCCAAAAATAATTTTGTAAGCATGCAGCCCGACGACCCGCATACTGATTTGCGAGTTATAAGCAGATAACCATGAGCCATGAACCATGAACCGATCTCAGCCGCTATTTGGTAGCGCGTTGCAGCTTTTGCGCGATGCTTGGGTTTGCCTTGTACAAGCGCTTTTTTAAAGCTTCGGAGTAGAAATCTTCTTCGAGTATTCCAGTGAAGTCAGAAGGCCAAGTGCGGTTGTCAGCCCACTCTTTGTCGGTGTTCGGCAAGCCAAGTTCAGGCCAGCTGGACATCAAGTGGTGAAAAAACTCGTGCTGAACCCACTCGGGTAAATACATGCGCCGCTCTACTTCAGTGCGACTGCCACTCCCCTGTTGGGGGGCTTTTTTCTTGATGATCCAGTCGTCCTCGCTCATGAACAGGGGCTTGCCGTTGCCATAAGAACTCATACCACCCTTGAAGGTGATCTCTGCACCTTTGTCGAAATGGTTGGGGTAGATCAGCCAGAACATGTCGGCTTTTTCTGCCTCGCCTTTGGGCAACTGATCGAGTGGCGTGGAAAAGCTGTCCAGGAGGTAGCGCGGTGGCAATATTTGCAAACATTTTTCAGTTTTATAAAACTTCAGCTCCAGGCGGAGCTCACCGCCACTGATGGCCAGCAGGTAGCTCTGGAACAAACGCAGTGATTGCCGTACCACTGCAAAGTCATTTGCTTCGATCTCCGGGCTTAAACGTTCATTGGTTAATGTCGGCCCTTGTTCGGGAACGATGTCGGTGCAAGCTGGCATCACAACAGCCATCCGCAGGGTAGTTTTGCCAAGTAGTGTTTTGCTGACGCCCATCTTGGTGATGTCGTCCAGCATGCGCAGATGGGCGTACAGGCCGGGTTCACCAAAGTGAGGTCTCGGGCTTCTATCGAACATCTTGGTGTAGTTAGCCCACCACGCGTTACCCCCGGGCGTGTTGTTATCCATAAGCGGATATTTTTTAATCAGCTCATCCACGATGACGCGTGCGCCCTTGTAGTCTTCCAGGGCAACCTTGTCTTCGGCGTCCATTAATTTTGTAAGCAATTCAACCCAGTCCTTGTCAAAGCTGCTCTTTGCGCCGTATCGCCCCCAAAACTCGTCTAAAGCAGCCGCCGTATTGATTGAAGCTGCTGCTTCTGGTGATGGCGCTGGAGCTGTCGGCACGCTGCCAGGGGTCGACGCGGACGGTGTCGACGTTGACGTTGATGCCGTGGCTGCTGCCTGGTTAGAGTCGCCGCCGCCACTGCATGCAAGTACGCTGATGATTAAAACTGCCGCAACAACGCCTTTCAGGGCGCAACATACCAGCTGATGTTTTGTATCGGTGGTTTTATTCATTTCGTTTTCGTGTTTGACTTTTTCTCAAAGGCAAATCGCCAGCCCGCTGATTGATGGGCTTGATGCAGTTAAGCGGAGTTTTAATGCTGTCACAGCAACGGCAGACCAAAATTACTTTTTTGTCATTAACTAGCCTGCGGCGAATGGGCAGTTGTAACCAAATGGATTTGGCCCAAGCCTGAGCCATGCGGTCTGAAGCAGCGTCGTCGGCCTTGCCCGAATCGCCTTTAACGCGCTTTGGTAGCTGACGGCAGTGCGGTGTGCTCGAAGCTGAGTTCAACCTGCAGGCCAGGTTCGGCGTTGCTGGCAACCATGGTGCCGCCGTGCAGCGCCATGATTTGCCGAACGATGGCCAGCCCCAGGCCAGAGCCTTTGCTTTGGCCGTCTGGGCGGGCGGTTGAAAAAAACCGCTCGCCCAACTTGGGTAATGCATAGCCAGGCACACCGGGCCCGTGGTCACGCACGGTCACCACGCCCTGCTGCGCTGCGAGGGTGATGCTGCTGCCGGGCGGCGCAAAGGCTTTGGCGTTTTCGATCAAATTACTCAATGCCAGTTTCAGCAGGCCGGGCTCGGCGCGCACGCTGGCATCACTTGGTTCAACTTCAAATTCAAGCTTGTGCGTGGCAAGCGGGCTGTGCATATTTTCAGAAAAAGACTCAAAAACATCTATCCACTGCAGTGTTTGCAACTCTGGCGCAGCTTGCCGCTGCTCTAGCTTGGTGAGTTCCAGCATGGTGTTGACCATTGACTCAAGCCGCTCGGTTTGTGCCAATACCTGGCTTGAAAATTCGCGCCGCGCATCTGTCGGCAGCTCGCCTTGCAGCAACTCGCCTGCACCGCGAATCGCTGCCAGCGGGCTTTTGAGTTCATGGCTTAAAGCCCGCACGTAGCCTTCAATGTATACATGGCCTTCAAGCTGGCGGCGCATGTTGTCCATGGCCAGTGCCAGCTCGCCCAGCTCGCCGGGTACCTGCGGCAGCGCGGGCTTGTTGCCGCTACCCACCGCAACGGCATAGCGGCGCAGCTTGCGAATGCTCCACACCAGCCACAACGTAACTGCCACACCAATTGCCAAAGACAACACCAGCAGCAGCGCGCCGCGCAGCAGAATTTTGCGTTCGGCGCGGTCAATAAAAGCTTGCACCGTGGCCACCGGCTTGGCCACCGTCAGCACGCCAATGGTTTTGCCCTGGTGATCAATGGGTGCAGCTACATACAAAATCGACGAGCGGTCGTCGTGCTGCACCTCGCGCGTGGCTCTGGCGCCGTATTCGCCGCGCAGCGTGCGTGCCACGTCGCGCCACTGGGAATAGTCTTGGCCGACTGCGATGTTTTCAGAATCAAACAGCACTCTGCCGCGGTTGTCAGTGACGTACACGCGGTAGTCCAGCGACTGTTTGGACAGCCCCCAAATCTTCGCGTCAATCGGCCGGGTGGCATAACTTTTCACGCGCTGCGCAAAGCGGCCCGTGGCCATGTTGCCTGCCGCCAAATCGTCGCTGGCCAGTTCGGCCAGCACATTGGCGGTGTCCACCATCATGTCTTCCATCACCTCACGCACGCTGGGTTTAACTTCTGTCACAAACACGCGCAGCACAAAAAACGCCGCCAGCCCGGTGACCAGAAAAAACCCGAACAGCAGTCGAATGCCTAAGTGCATATCGCCAGTCGCGCTTGTCCAGTTGCTGCGTTAGACCTCAATGGAATACCCCATGCCTCTGTGCGTCACGATGCAGTCATTCGCGCCGTCCAGTTGCAGCAGCTTGGCGCGCAGCGTTTTGATGTGCGTGTCTACTGTGCGGTCGGTGCTGTCGGTGTCAGTGCCCCACACGGCAGACAGCAAAGCGTCGCGCGAGCGGATGCGCCCGCGGTGCTGCAGCAGGTCAGCCAGCAAACCAAATTCACGACGCGTCAAGTGCAGCAATTGGTTGTTCAGGCTGATCCGCTGGCCTGGCGCGTCCATCGTGAATACGGCGCTTGACATGGCTGCTGTGGGCTTCAAGGGTTCAGGCGGCACCATGCGCGAGCGCCTGAGCATGCTGCTCACACGCGCCAGCAATTCGCGCGGGCTGAACGGCTTGGTCACGTAATCATCAGCGCCCAGTTCCAGCCCCAGCACGCGGTCAATTTCTTCGCCCTGCGCGCTCAATATCAATATCGGCAAGTTGCGGCTTGCTATATCGCTGCGCAACTGCTTGCACCAATCCAGCCCGCTGCCGTCTGGCAGGCCAATGTCCAGAATCAAAATATCAGGCAGGCGCAGCGCCAGTTGCCTGCGCGCGTCCAGCAACTGCAAGCTGTGCGTAACGAGCAATCCGTCCCGTTCAAGGGTGTACACCACCGAGCGGGCAATCGCCGGGTCGTCTTCGACCAGTAAAACGTGCGGGTTGCTCATCGCTTCATCGGCTTAGATCAGCCCTTCATCAGCAGCGGAAACAACTTGCCCAGCCCATCGGCCATCACTTCCACTGCCAACGCGGCAAGTATCAAACCCATCAGCCGCGTCATCACGTTAATGCCGGTGCGGCCCAGCACGCGGGCGATCGGCTGGGCCAGTGAAAAGCACAACGCCGTGGCCAACGCAATCACCACGCCGTAGCCCACCAGCGTGCCCAGTTGCAAATACGTCTTGGCTTTTTCAGCGTAAATCACGACTGTTGACATGGTGGCCGGGCCAGTCAGCAGCGGAATGGTCAGTGGCACCACCGCAATGCTGGCACCCATCGCCGCTTTGGCCGCGCCGTCTTCCATGTCGTGGGTTTGGGTGTTCGCTTCTGCGGGCTGGGCGTTGAGCATATTCATGGAGCTGATCAATAGCAGCATGCCGCCGCCCACCTGAAAACTGGCCAGCGAGATGCCGAAAAAATTCAAAATCTGCAAACCCAGCAGCGCGCTGATGGCGATCACCACAAACGCACTAAAGGAAGAAATCCAGATCGTGCGCCGCTTTTGCTCGCGTGAAAAGCCCTGCGTGTAGTGAATAAAAAACGGCACGATGGCCAGCGGGTTGACGATGGCGAGCAGCGTGACGAGGGGTTTGAAGTCCATTACATACTTTCTTCTTGCAAACAAAATAGCGGCGGGCCTATCACCTGCCGCCGGCAACGTCCAGCAAAGCACCGGTTGTGTAGCCAGAATTTTCACCCAGCAACCAAAGTATGGATTGGGCAACTTCGTGTGCGGTGCCCGCGCGTTGCATTGGCACTTGCGGCGCCACGTCGCGCGCGCGGTTGGGCAAGCCGCCCGATGCGTGAATATCGGTATCAATAATGCCGGGGCGCACTGCGTTCACGCGAATGCCCTCGGTAGCCACTTCTTTGGCTAAGCCCACCGTGAAGGTGTCGATTGCGCCCTTGGCCGATGCGTAGTCCACATACTGACTGGGCGAACCAATGCGCGCGGCTGCGCTTGACACGTTGACAATTGCGCCGCCCGCACCGCCATACAGTTTGCTCATGCGCTTGACGGCTTCGCGGGCGCAAAGAAACGAGCCAAACACATTCACCGCAAACATACGCTGCAGGCGCTCCAGGCTCATGGCATCTACCCTGCTGACCTGGTCCACCACGCCGGCGTTGTTGACCAGTGCCGTCAGGCGGCCTAGCTTGGCGTCGACTTTTTTGAACATGGTTAGTACGTCGGCTTCAACCGACACATCCGCTTGCACGGTGATGGCCATGCCGCCGCTGGCGCGGATCAGGCGCACTACCTCGTCGGCTGCTAATGAGTTAGCGGCGTAGTTCACGGCAACTGCATAGCCGTGTTCGGCGGCCAGCAAGGCGGTGGCTGCACCAATGCCGCGCGAGGCGCCGGTAACCAAAAGAATCTTCTCCACAATCGTGTCCCTATGCGTAGCGCAAGTTTGCGATAACAATGTACTTCACCTTATTGTCAACCGGAGTCAACGCCATGGGTCAATTTATCAACCTGAAGTCACCAGACGGATTTAATGTGCCGGTGTACGTTGCCCAGCCCGCTACGCGCGCCAATGCCGCCGTGGTGGTGTTGCAAGAAATATTTGGCGTCAACTCGCATATTCAAGCAGTAGCCGACCGCTTTGCGGCGCAAGGTTATTTGGCGATTGCACCTGCTATGTTTGAGCGCGTTACGCCCGCCGTTAATTTGGGCTACGAAGGCGCCGACATGACGGCAGGCATGGCGCTGAAAGCCGCCGCTACGGCGTTGCCGGGTGCTGGCGTTCTGGAAGACATTCAGTCAGCGATCAGTTACGGCGCGCTGCAAACCGGCGGCAAAGTAGGCGTGGTGGGGTTTTGCTGGGGCGGCTTGCTCACGTGGCAAGCAGCCTGCACGCTCAGCGGTATAAGTGCCGCCGCACCGTACTACGGCGGCGGCATGACGGCGCCTGACGAAATTGCGCGCCAGCCCGGTTGCCCGGTACTGGCCCACTTTGGCGAAAAAGACCATTACATTCCGATGGACGGTGTGCATGCGTTTGCGGCTGCGCACCCTGAAGCCACGGTGCGCACCTACGACGCAGACCACGGTTTTAATTGCGACCAGCGCGCCTCGTACAACGAAGCTGCCGCCACGCTGGCACGCGCGCGAACGCTGGCGTTTTTTGCAGAGCAGTTGTCGTAAAAAGACAAAAAAATGGCCCTAAAACACACTTTTCAAGCTTGTTTTAGGCCTGTAGCCCAATTAATACGGGCGCGAGCAGCTATTTTTTTAGTAGCGTTTGCGCTGCCTGCTTTCAGCGCTGACTACACCGGCCCGCTGTTTGACGCGCACCTGCATTACAACGAAGAAGCAGCCAGCGGCCCGCACCCATTAGCCGACGTGTTGGCACGCATGCAAAAAAGCGGCGTCAAGGCCATCGTCGCCAACAGCCGCCCCAACGACGGCAGCAAGGCGTTGGCGGCATCACCTGAAACCCGCAAGGCGGGCGTCACGGTTGTGACGTTTATTCGCCTATACCGCAACCGGGCCGACTACGACAGCTGGTTTAAAGACGAAACTATTGACGACATGGTGCAAGCCGAGTTTGCGCGCGGCGTGGCGGGCGACCAGGCCGGGCCGTTCAAAGGTATTGGCGAATTTCATTTGTACGACAGCGCGAATGCGAATGGTGCTGTGGCTAAAAAGCTGATGGTGTTTGCGGCTAAAAATAAATTGGCGGTGCTGGCGCATGTGGATGACGTTGCGATTGATTTGCTGATGGCCCATGCGGCGGACGCAAGGCTGATTTGGGCGCACACCGGCATTGGCGGCGCGCCTGCTGCGCGCGTTGATGAGCTGTTTAACAAGTACCCGCAGCTGATGGGCGAGCTGTCGTATAGGCCG
>JANOWB010000168.1:0-9382 GCA_031417695.1 Polaromonas sp. | reverse complement strand
GGATCCGCGCCAACACCTGTGCCCAACATGAACTCAATCGCCTCATGCGCCTCATGCAGGCTCAATGCCACCACCACGCCTTTGCCTGCTGCCAGGCCATCGGCCTTGACCACAATCGGCGCGCCTTTTTCATCCACGTAGGCATGCGCCGCCACGGCATCGGTAAAAGTTTCGTAGTCAGCTGTCGGTATACCGTGGCGCTTCATGAAGGCTTTTGAAAACGCCTTGCTGCTTTCAAGCTGCGCAGCCGCTTTGGTCGGGCCAAACACCTTCAGACCGTGCGCGCGAAACTCGTCAACAATGCCAGCGGCCAGCGGTTGCTCAGGCCCCACCACTGTGATTGCTATTTTTTCAAGAGCTGCCCACGCACGCAGCTCTTGCACGTCAGTGATATTGACATTCTGCAGCCGCTTGTCCAACGCTGTGCCGCCATTGCCAGGCGCTACATACACGGCTTGCACTTTGGGCGACTGCGCCAGCTTCCAGGCCAACGCATGTTCACGGCCACCGCCGCCGACCACCAAAACTTTCATTTTGAAACTCTCATTCTTTTTTTCTCTGCCTTGTTCTGCTTTTATTCTGTCAGGGCCGCGTTGTGAAACACGTCTTGCGTATCGTCCAAGTCTTCCAGCACGTCCAGCAGTTTTTGCATGCGGGCCGCCTCGTTGCCTTCCATATCAATCATGTTGTCAGCCCGCATCGTGACTTCGGCGATTTCGGCTTTCAGCCCAGCGGCTTCCAGCGCGTTTTTAACCGCTTCAAATTCGGTGTACGGCGTCAGCACCTCAATGGCGCCATCTTCGTGCGTGATCACGTCGTCTGCACCGGCATCAAGTGCCACTTCCATTACTTTTTCTTCACTCACCCCGGGCGCAAAAATCAATTGCCCGCAGTGCTTGAACTGAAACGCCACCGAGCCTTCCGTGCCCATGTTGCCGCCGTGCTTTAAAAAGGCGTGCCGCACTTCGGCCACGGTGCGGGTTTTGTTGTCGGTCATGCAGTCAATGATGATGGCCGCGCCACCAATTCCGTAACCCTCGTAGCGCACTTCTTCGTATTGCACGCCTTCCAGGCTGCCGGTGGCTTTGGCGATGCCGTACTTCACGTTTTCAAGCGGCATGTTGGCCGACTTGCCTTTTTCAATTGCCAACCTCAAGCGCGGGTTGGTGGCTGCATCACCACCACCCAGGCGGGCCGCCACCATGATCTCGCGCATCACCCGCGTCCAAATGCGCTGGCGTTTTTCGTCCTGCCGCCCCTTGCGGTGCTGAATATTCGCCCATTTACTGTGACCTGCCACGGTGATCCTTGAAATTTGCTTGTGTTTTGATTTACTCTACTTGCTGCATTTTACTTTTCCAGGAGCTTGCCCCCATGGCTGAACCGCTTTTAATTGCCAAAAACGCCGCCACCACCTGTGGGCTGCTGCCCGCGCTAGCCAACCGCCATGGCTTGATTACTGGCGCTACCGGTACCGGTAAAACCGTCACGCTGCAAACGCTGGCCGAGAACTTCTCCAAAATCGGCGTGCCCGTGTTTATGGCCGATGTGAAGGGCGACCTGACCGGCATCAGCCAGGCCGGGAAAATCGGCGAAAAAATGGCGGGTATTTTGAAAGAGCGCGGCATTGACACCCCAACATCCGCCGCCTGCCCCGCCACGCTGTGGGACGTGTTTGGCGAGCAGGGCCACCCGGTGCGCGCCACCATTTCAGACATGGGTCCGTTACTGCTGGGACGCATGCTGAACCTGAATGAAACCCAAGCCGGCGTGCTGAACATCGTCTTCAAAATTGCCGACGACAACGCCATGCTGCTGCTGGACCTGAAAGACCTGCGCGCCATGCTGCAGTACGTGGGCGACAACGGCAGCGAGTTCACCACGCAATATGGCAATGTGAGCGCGGCCAGCGTGGGCGCCATTCAGCGCGGGCTGCTGCAAATTGAAAGCCAGGGCGCTGACAAGTTTTTTGGGGAGCAGATGCTGAATATCAGCGACTTCATGCATACGGTGGACGGCAAGGGAATCATCAATATTCTGGCTGCCGACAAGCTGCTGAACTCACCCCGCCTGTACGCCACATTTTTGCTGTGGATGTTGTCTGAGCTGTTTGAACAATTGCCCGAAGTCGGCGACCTGGAGCAACCCAAACTGGTGTTCTTTTTTGACGAAGCGCATCTGCTGTTCAATGAAGCACCCAAGGTGCTGGTCGAGCGCATTGAGCTGGTCGTGCGGCTGGTGCGTTCTAAAGGCGTGGGCGTGTATTTTGTGACGCAAAACCCGCTGGATATTCCGGATTCGGTGCTGGCCCAACTAGGTAACCGCGTTCAACACGCGCTGCGCGCTTTCACGCCGCGTGACCAAAAAGCCGTCAAAGCCACGGCGCAAACCATGCGGCAAAAGCCCGGCCTCGACATTGAAACGGCAATTACCGAATTGGCAGTTGGCGAAGCACTGATCAGCCTGCTGGATGCAAAAGGCCGCCCTTGCGAAACCGAACGTGTTTACGTGTTGCCGCCCGGCAGCCAGATTGGGCCCATCACGCCCGAGCAGCGCAAGGCCTTGCTCAGCAATTCGCTGGTGGCAGGCGTGTATGAAAAAACGGTCGACCGCGAATCGGCGTATGAAAAGCTGCAGGCGCGCGCGGTAACAAGCGCCGCAACCGCTCAAACCGCTCCCAACAGCGGCGCTGCAGGCCAAACCGAATCTGGCGGCATGATGGGCGGGCTCAAAGACGTGCTGTTCGGCAGCACCGGCCCACGCGGCGGCGTACGCGACGGGCTGGCGCAAAGCATGGCCAAATCGGCCGTGCGCACCATGGGCTCAACCGTGGGCCGGCAAATTATTCGCGGCGTGCTGGGCAGCTTGTTTGGCGGCCGCCGTTAAGTTCATAAAAAAGGGAAATTCGTATGTCAAACGTTCACCTGATCAACCACCCGCTGGTGCAGCACAAGCTCACGCTGATGCGCCGCAAAGACGCATCAACCAACACCTTTCGCACTTTGCTCAACGAACTGTCGAGCCTGATGGCGTACGAAGTCACCCGCGACATGCCGCTGCAAGACGTGCAGATCGACACGCCGCTAGAGACCATGACCGGGAAAATGATTGACGGAAAAAAGCTCGTTTTTGTGTCGATTTTGCGGGCGGGCAACGGTATTCTGGAAGGCATGCTGAACGTGGTGCCCGGCGCGCGCGTCGGCCACGTCGGCCTGTACCGCGACCCCGCCACGCTGCAGGCGGTGGAGTACTACTTCAAGATGCCAAGCGAAATGGCCGAGCGCGACATCATCGTGGTTGACCCGATGCTGGCCACCGGCAACTCAGCAATAGCCGCGATTGACCGCCTGAAAAAGCTTAGCCCCAAGTCGATTAAATTCGTCTGCCTGCTGACCTGCCCCGAAGGTATTGCCACGCTGCAAAAAGCTCACCCCGACGTGCCGATTTACACCGCCGCGATTGACCGGCAGTTAAATGACCACGGCTACATCTTGCCGGGCCTGGGTGATGCTGGGGACCGTATTTTCGGCACTAAATAGGCTGCTAGCCCAATAAGTACGGGCGCGAGCAGCTATAACTTTCATACCAAATGAAATTTATCTGTAGCCCAGTAAATTTCAGTTCAATAAGCCTACCGACAACATCGCAAGCCGTGACCTTACACACCCAACTGCAAACCGCCAAGAGCGAAGAAGACGTTAAAGATGCCTACATAAAGGCTTTGGGGCTCAAGGGCTACACCAAAGGCCTGATTGATATCCAGACCAAAGAGATCTGGTTTGAGGCTAAAGACACCGGCAAAACTTCAAGCTATGCAATGTTCACCCAGCTACTGCATTACGTGCAGGTGGCGTTAAACAAGGGTGAAGCGGTACCGCCGTTTTTGGCAGTGATCGACACCCAAAAAGCGGCGCTGATGAAAAGCACCGACGTATTGCCTTTTTTAGCCAAAAAAACCGTCAAATGGGGCAAGTCTGCCAGCCAGTACCCGCAAGAAGCGCTCGACGAAATTTCTGCGCATATTGGCGCGCACTTTGTATCCTTCAAGATCGCCACGCACGAAGACGAGTTCATCAGCACCGTCAAAGCCGCCATCAAATCTGGCGACATTCTGCGCACGCAAATCACACCCGACAACCTGAAACAGGTATTTGACAAATGGGTGGCCATGGTGGGGCAGGAAATTAAAGGCGTTGAGCCAGAGGACTATGCCCTGCTGTTTTTCGCCGACATCATGCACGACGGCACCTTGTCTACTCACGCCAACCTGCCGGCTGAGTTGCTGCATAAAAACGGCGCGCCAGTGTTTAGCCTGGGCGGTAAGAACTACGAGTTGGGCAACAAAGAAGGCTACCGGCAGTTTTGGGCGATTTACCACAAGCCGCCAAAGTCTGAATACCGCGACTACCTGCTGGAGCGCCGCGATAGCCTGATTCCGCTGGACGAGCGCAGCTTTAAAGGCGCGTACTACACGCCGCTGCATGTGGTCGACAAAGCCTATGACAAATTAACGGAGACGCTGGGCAAGAACTGGCAAAAAGACTACATCGTGTGGGACATGTGCTGCGGCGTGGGCAACCTGGAGGTCAAGCACAGCAACCCGCGCAACATTTATATGTCTACGCTCGACCAGGCTGACATTGACGTGATGAAAGCCACCAAAACCTGCGTGGCGGCGCAGCGGTTTCAGTACGACTATTTGAATGACGACATCACGCCTGACGGCAGGATCGATTACACCTTGAGCAACAAAGTCCCAGCTCCGCTGCGTGCTGCAATAGCTGCGGGAAAGAAGATATTGGTGTTGATTAATCCGCCGTATGCTGAGGCAACGAATCGCGGCAATACCGAGATCAAATTAGGCACAGAAAACAAGTCTGGCGTGGCCACGACGCGCGTTGGCGAAAGCATGGCCAATTACGGCTACGCCTCCCGGGAGTTGTTTGCGCAGTTTTTGGCACGTATCGGTATTGAGATGCCGAAAGCAACCGTCGCGATGTTCAGCACGATGAAATACGTTAACGCGCCAAACTTTGAAAAATTTAGACAAGAATGGAATGCCCAGTGTTCCGGTGGTTTTGTTGTTCATAACCAGGCTTTTGATGGCTTGAATGGCAAATTCCCCATCGGGTTTTTGATTTGGAAAACAAACCAAACTGCAGAAATAAAAACGCCGATTACTGAAATATCGGTTGATGTGTTGGACAAAAATGCGCAAGCCGTTGGCGAGAAGATTTTTTGCAACGTACCGAACAACCGTTTACTTACGAATTGGATTAGCAGACAAAAATCTAATCAGACAGATGCGCTGCCGTTAATCAACGCCATCACACCGACAACCAAAACCGTTGGCGTGCGCCGCACAAAATGGGCAGATGGAGCTATCGGCCACATCCTTATTGGTGGAAATGACCTACAACACGCAGAGCAACAAACCGCAGTATTTTCCTCCGTGCACAGCATCGGGCACGCAGGCGGTATTTTCATCACCCCTGAAAACTTGCTACAAGCTGTCGCCGTTTTCGCTGTGCGAAAGCTGGTCCGCCCCACATGGCTGAACGACCGTGACCAGTTCTTACAACCCACGTCGCATCTAACCGAGGAGTTCAAAATCGACTGCCTGATATGGACGCTTTTCAATCGTGGCAACCTAACAGCCAGCGCAAACGACCTCGAGTGGAACAACACAAAATGGTCCATCGTCAATCACTTCATCCCCTTCACCGAAGCCGAGGTAGGCGCACCCGACCGATTTGAATCCGACTTTATGGTGCAGCACTTGGCAGGTCTTGCTTTGTCGGTTGAAGCGCAGGCCGTGCTGGATGCCGGGCGCGGCCTGTGGCAAGCCTATTTTGCCCACACCGATGTGCGCACGGTGCGCGACACCTACAAACTGAATCGCCCTGACGTGGGCTGGTACCAAATTCGCAATGCACTGGCGGCGCGCAATGCAAGTGGCGATACAGCCCCCGTCAACTTCAGCCCGATGGAGGCGGCTTACCAAGTATTGAGCGAAAAATTGCGCCCCCAGGTGTTTAGCTTGGGCTTTCTACGGTGAATGGCCGAAAGTTAGTGAGGTGGCTTGAAAAGCTAAAAAAATCTTGAAAGCCAACTTTTTATTGCACAATATACTGCACACAATACAGTACACACAGTAAGGAAAATTTCTATGTCCTTCCAAGCCAGCGACGTCATTCCCTTCTCCCAAGCACGGGCCAACTTGTCTGACTTGGCGATCCAGGTCAAAGCCGGTGCCGAAATGATCATCACCAAAAATGGCGAGAGCTACGTTGCACTTATCGACGCGAATCGCTTGGACTACTACCACCAGCTTGAGCGGGAGCACATTCACCTCCTGCTGATTGACGACGCACGGCGTGGCCTTGCAGACATTGCTGCCGGGCGCACGCAAGATGCCGACGCGGCGCTGGCCAAGCTGCAACGGCGGCGCGCGCTGGCCTCAAGCAAATCAGCTAAAAGCCGTGCCGGAACCTGACAAAACGTGATCAAACCAACTCAGGCTTTGTGCCGTGTAGAGCTGACGAAAAGTTTCTCAAATCGGTTGTCTGCAATTGAGCTCTTTTTAACTGAAGCCGACGCGATGCCAGCTTTCGATAAGTTGCTGGCAGGTTTGCGTACAAAAGTCATACCCAACCTGCGCCGCTTTCCACTGATGGGCCGCCGTTACCTTGACAAGCCGCCACAGTCTGCCGAAGCGCTGGTGCAGCTTGCTGCGCTGCCAGCAGGCGCGGCAGACAAGCTGCGCGAATATTTGCATGGTGACTATTTGGTGCTCTATACCGTGCTGCAAGACCAGTCGGTTGCCTACCTGTTGTCCATACGGCACCACCGGCAGCTGGCTTTCAAGTTTGAACGACCGGAGTTTGGCGAATGAACTACTGGCTCATGAAGTCCGAACCCAGCGAATGCTCGGTGGACGATGCGCTGGCCGCCAAAAACGCAACGGTGCCTTGGGTCGGTGTGCGCAACTACCAGGCCCGCAACTTCATGCGGGACGACATGCAGATTGGCGATGGCGTGCTTTTTTATCATTCAAGTTGTGCCGAGCCCGGTGTTGTCGGCATCGCAGAAGTGGCGTCCACGCCCTACCCTGACCCAACGCAGTTTGACGCCGCATCGCATTACTTTGACGCCAAATCAAAACCGGCCGAGCCGCGCTGGGTGTTGGTCGATGTTCGCGTGATTTGCAAGACCCGAAACTTGGGGCTAACCGAGTTGCGCGAAACGCCGACGTTGGCTGACTTGCTAGTGCTGAAAAAAGGCAACCGTTTGTCTATTACGCCAGTCACGCCGCAGCACTGGCGGGTGATTTCCAAGCTGCTTGCGACTTGAAATACGCTATGTATTTAGGAGCTGCTCGCGCCCGTATTAATTGGGCTACAGCCTTAAAATAAGCTTAATTTAGTGTGAATTTACGGTGTTTTCGTCTCTAACAGCTTCACCAGCGCCCACAGCACCCGGTTGGCTGGTGTGGCAATGCCTAGCGCGTGCCCGCGCTGCACAATAAAACCATTCAAATAGTCAATTTCAGTCGGCTTGCGGCGCGCCAGGTCTTGCGCGGTGGAAGACAGTTGCAGCGGCATGCTGCCTGCCAGTTGGGCCACTGCAGCATGCACGTCGCCTGCTACCGTCACGCCATCCGCCTTTGCAATAGCCAGGCATTCGGCTACCACGTCACGCATCACGTCTTGTACGCCCACACCTGCCACCGTTTTGCCGTACGGCAGTTGGCTAATGGCCGACACAGCGTTGTAGGCGCAGTTAAGTATCAGTTTGGCCCACAGCTCGCCGCGCACGTAGTCAGACACCTTGGTCGGCACGCCTGCCGCAGCGAATGCCTGTGCCACTGCCGCACTGCCGGCCGATGGCTCAATGACCAAATCGCCCCGGCCGTTGTGTTTGACATGGCCCGGGCCTGCCATTTCAGTGGCAACGTAAACCACCGCTGCACAGACCTGGTGCGCAGGCAGCACGGCACGCAGCCGGTCGGCGTTGTCAACGCCGTTTTGCAGGCACACCACCAGCGTATCGGGCAGCAAAAACGGCTCTATCAAGCGCCCGGCCGCCTCGGTATCGCTGGACTTCACGCAAAACAAAACCACGTCTGCACCGCGCACGGCGCTGGCCTCAATGCTGGCTTGCACCTGAATATGCTCATCAAACGTTTGAGTTTGCAGGCGCAGCCCGGCTTGCGCAATTGCCTCAACATGCTGCAGCCGCGCAACCAGCACCACCGGGTGCCCTGCCCTGGCCAGCATGCCGCCGTAGTAGCAGCCCACGGCGCCCGCGCCCATCACAGCAAATTTCAATAATTGAGTCATGGTTACATTTTAAAAGGCTGACAGTCGAGACCTTCAAGCGGCCCCGGCAGACGCTTCAAGGTGCCTTGCGGGTGGCGAAAACAACCGCGCGCTTCAGCCCGTCAACGCGGGTTTCAAACATGAAGTTATCAGGGTCGACCACAAACGGCGCGATGTAGTCCCGCGCAGAAAGCGCAGAGTCAAGCTCGATGTCAAAGTACTCTTTGGCACGCCCCGCGTCGAAGTAAAACAGCATCAGCGAGTCAAACCGAACGCCGGTAACGTGCGCGCTGAAGTCGTGTGCAAAATCTTCATGGCCCGCGTAGGTCAGCGCGATTTTGCCCGTCCAGTCGAGGGTGTAGCTGCCATCTGGCTGGCGGCTGTGCAAATGAATGTCGTGATTAGCAACCGAGTCGTGGCCCAACAGATAAATGCCGAAAGCCGACGTTTCGTGAAAGTTCTGCCAATCAATCGGCAGCATATCAACGGCGAATCGGTACTCGGGCAGGTCAAACGCAAACGGCGTGCTGCCATCGGCCACGCGAATGCCCTGCACCTGGCTGGACTGGCTGGGGCCAATCGTGCAGCAGTGGTAGTTGTTCCAGACGATTTTTGAAGTCCAGTCGGGCTGGTCTGAGTCGCTTTGGCCAAGCTCAGCAGGCGGGTTATTTTCGCTATCTTCGTCGTGTTCGTCGTCTTCGTCATACTCGGCAGTCGTCAGAACAAACTCCAGCATCAAGCCCGCGCCGGGGTTGGGGTAGACGGAAGCATACGCGCCGACTGCCGGATGAATGGACGCATTGAACGTGCACGACACCACCCTGTGACCCAGCGGCCAAGGATTGCCCGCGAAATGAATGCGGCCCTGGATTGGAACCACTTGATTCATCGGGCTGACTTCAGTAGTTGGACGGGTCGGATCAGGCATAGACAGGTTTTACTACAAAGCAAGTGTCATGGCGGGTCGAATCGCGTGATGAGTGGCTAGGTGAATAACCGTTGCGATTAAAAAACCCGCTGCGACGTTAACCACCGCCGGCCCACTTTGCGCTATGTATTTA
>JANOWB010000167.1:0-5459 GCA_031417695.1 Polaromonas sp. | reverse complement strand
AACCTGCCCCTGCTGTTGTGCAGGCTGCGGCCTAGCGCACGCGCGGCCCGCTTAACGGTTTTATGTCACGCCGCAGCCTGTCCGAATTCATGACTAAGCACACTAAATCAACATGCCCCTACTGCGGTGTAGGCTGCGGCGTAATCATCGAATCCACTGGCAACCAGATCACAGGTGTCGAAGGCGACCCAGATCACCCTGCAAACTTCGGCCGGTTGTGCACCAAGGGCTCCACGTTGGCGCTTACCGCCAGCGCTGCCATTACTCGCCAAACCCGCTTGCTCGAACCCATGCGGCGTGACCACAAACACGGCCCAGCCAAGCCGGTAAGTTGGGAAAACGCCCTTGGCTTTGCTGCGGAATCATTCGCGCAAATCATCAGCGAGCACGGCCCCGATGCAGTGGGTTTTTACATATCGGGCCAGCTGCTGACTGAAGACTATTACGTTTTTAATAAGCTGGCCAAAGGCTTGATTGGTACCAACAATATCGACACCAACTCGCGCTTGTGCATGAGCAGCGCTGTGGCGGGCTACAAGCAAACGCTGGGCGCTGACGCGCCGCCCAATTGCTACGACGATATTGCCTCAGCCCAGTGCATTTTTATTGTGGGCAGCAACACCGCGTATGCGCACCCTATTTTGTTCCGGCGTATTGAAGACGCCAAAGCCGCCAACCCGCAGCTGAAAATTATTTACTGCGACCCGCGCCGCACCGACACAGCTGAAATTGCCGATTTGTACCTGCCAATTCAGCCCGGTACCGACGTGAGTTTGTTCAACGGCATGCTGCACATCATGCTGTGGGAGGGCTGGACGGACGCCGCCTACATAGCTGCGCACACCACAGGGTTTGATCTACTCAAAACCACGGTGCGTGACTACACGCCAGACATCGTGGCCGAAACGTGCGGCATTAAAAAAGAAGATTTGTTTGCCGCTGCCAAGTTGTTCGCTACATCCCAAGCCACGCTCAGTTTGTATTGCCAAGGCTTGAACCAATCTAGCAGCGGTACCGCTAAAAACGCAGCACTGATCAATTTGCACTTGGCCACACGCCAGATCGGCAAGCCTGGCGCAGGCCCGTTTTCGCTTACCGGCCAGCCCAACGCGATGGGCGGGCGGGAAGTCGGCGGCATGGCTAACTTGCTCAGCGGTCACCGCGATTTGGGCAACGCAGAACACCGCGCTGAAGTAGCCAAGTTATGGGGCGTAGCCGATGTGCCCAGCAAGCCGGGTAAAACCGCGGTTGAGATGTTTCAGGCAGCGGCCGATGGCGAGATCAAAGCACTGTGGATAGCCTGCACCAACCCCGCCCAGTCGATGCCAGACCAAAGCACCGTACGCCGCGCTCTTGAGCGCGCCGAAATCGTGATTGTGCAAGAAGCGTTCTCAACAGCCGCAACCTGCGACTTCGCTGACCTGTTGCTGCCAGCCACCACCTGGGGCGAAAAAATAGGAACGGTGACCAACAGCGAGCGCCGCATCAGCCGCGTGCGGGCAGCCGTCAGCGCGCCCGGGCAAACACGGCATGACTGGTCGATTGCAGTTGATTTTGCGCAGCGCCTGGAAGTCTTGCTCCCTCCCCTTGCGGGGGAGAAAGCTCGAACTTCCCTCCCCTTTTGGGGGCGGGCTAGGGTGGGGGCAAGCGCAGAGAGAGAGACAGTGCCAGCACCGAGCGTGCCCCCATCCCAACCTTCCCCCAAACGGGCAAGGAGTTTGTTTCCTTACTCATTGGCAGATGAAGCCGAGGGCATAGAAACCATCTGGAACGAGCACCGCGAGTCCACCCGCGGCCACGATTTGGACATCACCGGCATGAGCTACGCCATGCTCGACGCGGCGCCGCAGCAGTGGCCACTGAAAACGGGCGAAAGCATAGGCAAAGCTCGTTTGTATGAAGATGGTATTTTTCCCACTGCAGACGGCAAAGCCAAGTTTGCCAACTCCGTCTACAAGCCCGTCGCTGAACCACGCGAAGCGCGCTATCCGTTTTCGCTCACCACTGGCCGCTTGCGTGACCAGTGGCACGGTATGAGCCGCACTGGCACGCTGGGCCGGCTGTTTGGGCATGTCGCTGAGCCATCGGTGCAAATGAATGCCAACGACATGGCGCGCAGGCTGCTAAAAGATGGCGACTTGGTGCACGTCACTTCCAGGCGCGGCTCGATTGTGCTGCCGCTGCAAGCGTCGCCTGAAGTGGCGGTTAGCCAAGCGTTTATCGCCATGCATTGGGGCAGCGAATATTTAAGCGGCATGTCCAGCATTGGGGAGCCGCTGGCTGGCATCAATGCCATCACCACATCGGCCTACTGCCCCATATCCAAGCAGCCTGAGCTCAAGCACACCGCTGTAAAAGTACTGAAGGCCGAGCTGCCCTGGACGCTGCTGGGTATGGGGTGGCTGCCTGCTGGGCAGTCGCTTCAGGCACGCGAGCTGCTAAAACCGCTCATGAAGGCCTTGCCCTTCACCAGCTGCGTGCCGTTTGCCAACAACACGCCGTTGGCTGGCCCCGGCGCTGCGCGTGAAGGTGTGCTTTTCAGAGCTGCTGCGCACGTCACGCCGCCAGACGAAATGCTCACGCAAATTGAAAAAATACTGGGCTTGAGCGGCCACGACGTTCTGCATTACGCCGACAAAAAACGCGGCCAGCGCCGCACCGCCAAGCTCACACGAATGGGCGATCATGCCGAGCTGACTGGTTTTTTGCTGGCGGGCGACACCAGCGCGGAAGCCTGGATTAAAACCGTACTTGAAGGCGAGCTGCCTGCGCAAACCTACGGCCGCTTGCTGCTGTCACCCGGGGCTACCGCACCGGTGGCCGTCACGGCACGCGGCAGGCTGGTGTGCAGCTGCCTGAATGTGACGGATGCATCGATTAGCGCGCATCTGGCCACCACCCAAGGAAATGACCCCGAACGCTTGGCGTCGTTACAAGCAGCCCTCCAATGCGGCACCAATTGCGGCAGTTGTGTGCCCGAACTCAAACGCATGGTGCGCACCGTGCGGCCAGTTATTTCTATAACCGCCGTGCCAGCCGATTTGCCCACTTAAACCGCGGGGTGCTAGCGAACACCCCCGCACTGAAATCGGTGAGTTTTGGTAAGCTGTTGACAGTCGGGTAACCGCCAGATTTTCAACTGCATCGCTCAATTGCATTGATCGGCTGCATCGTTCAATTCCGTCGGCACCAACGCGATCATCCAACCTGAAGTGCCCTTGTGAAAAACACCCCCACCTACCTTCGTGTTGCTCTATGCCTTGTCTGCGCTGCTTTCGTCAGCGCATGGGCTCAGACTGCGCAAGCCCAAAGCGCGCCGCCGCGGCAAAGCTCAAGTCAAATTGAAAGCGCAGTGGTTCGTATCTTCAGCACATCGCGCCAGCCCGACCTTTACCGCCCCTGGAATAAAGCCGCGCCCACCGAGTCAACCGGCTCGGGCGTGGTGATTGAAGGCAATCGCATTTTGACCAACGCCCACGTCGTCAACTACGCGAGCAAAGTAGAAGTACGCGCCAAAGAAGGCGGCGACCGCATGGCTGCTCGCGTAGTGGCCATTGCGCGCGGCATTGATTTGGCGGTGCTCGAACTTGAAGACCCGAGCTTTTTCGCCAAGCGCACGCCGCCAGCCCGCGCCAAGGCGTTGCCCGAAGTCAGAGACGCGGTGCTCGCTTACGGCTACCCACTAGGCGGCAGCTCACTGTCAATTACCAAAGGAATTGTCTCGCGGATTGAATACGTGCCCTACAACTTTCCCACCACTGGGCTGCGCATTCAGATTGATGCCGCCATCAACCCCGGCAACAGCGGCGGCCCGGTGTTTGCAGACAACAAAATGATCGGCGTGGCTTTTTCGGTAGCCAACAGCACCCAGAACATTGGCTACATCATTCCCAATGAAGAGGTGGAATTGTTTTTAGCTGACATTGCAGACGGCAAATACGATGGCAAACCGATTTTGTTCGACAGCCTGCAAACGCTTGAAAACCCCTCCCTGCGCAGCTACTTAAAGTTAGGCAGCGCGGTGCGCGGCATGGTCGTGCAACGCCCTGCTTCACTTGAAGCCAGCTACCCACTTAAAGAGTGGGACGTCATCACGCACATTGGCGATGTCGCTGTCGACAACCAAGGGCTGGTGCAACTGACCAACGATGTGAATGTTCAGTTCCAGTACCACGTTCAAAAAGTCGTGAAAAACGGCAAAGTGCCGCTAACCGTGATTCGCGCTGGCAAAACGCTGAAAATTGACGTGCCCGTTACCGCCAGCAGGCCGCGCCTGGTTAACGCACTTGACGGGGCTTACCCGTCGTATTTCGTCTACGGGCCGATTGTGTTTTCAAGGGCAACCTGGGAGTTCAGGGGCTTCATGAGCGCCAACGCGGGCACACTCAACAGCTACGCCTTTAACGCCCAGCCGCTGGTTACCCGCATGGCCGACGAAAAAGACAGCACCCGCCAAGACCTGGTCGTGGTCAGTGCCCCGTTTTTTCCGCACCGGCTGACGTCGGGCTACGACAATCGGTTTGGCTCGGTGGTGTATTCCATCAACGACACGCCGGTGCGCAGCCTTGAGCACATGGTGGAGCTTCTCAGAGACATGAAAGATGAGTTGGTGGTGATCAGGTTTGATCAACGCGCTGGCGAATCTATCGTGCTGCCGCATAAAAAGGTGCTGGCAGCCACCGAAGAAATATTGACCGACAACGGCATTCGGTTCGAGGCATCAAGCGATCTGCTGGAGCTGTGGACGCAAAAGGCCAAGTAAATCGCCGCTGACCGCTCAAAGCAGCCTGGTTAATCCAGCCTCGGGTCATACAAGCTGGGCGACAATCCCACCATGCCGATCGCACACTACATCAAAGAAATCGGTCGCGGCAAAGACGGTGCGCGGCCCTTAACGCGCGAGCAAGCCGCTGACTTGCTGGGCCAAGTGCTAGACGGCACCGTGAGCGACCTCGAAATTGGCGCTTTTTGCCTGGCCATGCGCATCAAAGGCGAAACGCCTGACGAGATGGCCGGCTTTTTAGACGCGGTGCGTAGCCGCATGAATTTAATTCCCAACGGCGGGGCACCGGTTGTGGTGCTGCCCAGCTACAACGGCGCGCGCAAGTTGCCTCTGCTTACGCCGCTTTTAGGCCTGCTGCTGGCGCGTGAGGGTGCCGCAGTGCTGATTCACGGTACGCCGACTGAAAATAGCCGTGTTTTTGTATCAGAAGTGCTTCTAGCCCTCAATATACGGGCGCAAGCAGCTCCCAAATTAATAGCGTCTGGTGAAGTCGCATTTACGCCGACAGAAGTCCTGTGCCCAGCCCTCAAGCGCCTGCTAGACGTGCGCCGCGTCGTCGGCCTGCGCAACCCCGCGCACAGTCTGGTCAAACTCATGAACCCGATGAAAATGGACCACGGGGGCGAAGCACTGGTCATCAGCAGCTACACGCACCCTGAATACGCAGTGTCGATGG
>JANOWB010000166.1:0-2405 GCA_031417695.1 Polaromonas sp. | reverse complement strand
CACCGTACGATCTGACTGGCAACGCCGAGGTTAGTCCCGCCTTAACCAAGCCGGCGCGAACGTGGTGTCGTAAGCTTCAGGAATCGTCGTGCTCGCCCGTTTGCGCTCCTATCTCTCCACTGCCGCTTTGGCGCTGTTGCTGATCTATTTCAGATCACGCGCACAAGCGCTTTCTCCAGCGCTTCAGACTCGGTACGGGCGGTGGCATTTGGCGGCTGCAATAAACGCAGCTCACGCAGCAGTGCCGAGAAACGTTCGCGGTCTTCAGCAGCGTCGATCATGTCGGGCGTAGTTCCGATGATGGGCACGCCGTTGGCCTCAAGATCCAGCGCCAGCTTGAGCGGCGTTTGCCCGCCGTACTGAACAATCACGCCGAGTGGCTTTTCCTTGTCGACGATTTCGAGTACGTCTTCAAGTGTTAACGGCTCAAAATATAAGCGGTCAGAGGTGTCGTAGTCAGTCGATACGGTCTCAGGGTTGCAGTTGACCATGATGGTCTCGTCCGTCTTCACGCATCGCCAAGGCGGCGTGTACGCAGCAGTAATCAAACTCAATGCCCTGGCCGATGCGGTTCGGCCCGCCACCCAGCACCATGATTTTTTTCTTGTAGGTTGGCTCGGCTTCGCACTCGGAGCCTACGGCCTCATAAGTTGAGTACAGGTAAGCCGTGTTGGTTGCAAACTCGGCTGCGCAGGTGTCGACACGCTTGTAGACTGGACGAACCCCAAGCGCTTTGCGACGCTCGCGAATCGCGGTGTCTGTCGTTTTAAGCTGACGCGCCAAGCGGCGGTCTGAAAAGCCTTTTTGCTTGAGCGCACGCAAAGTGGCGGCATCGATTTTTTCAAGCGACGTGGTTTCCAGTTCAAGTTCGATCTTGACGATCTGCTCAATCTGCACCAAAAACCAGCGGTCGATTTTAGTCAGCGCAAACACCTCATCCACACTCATGCCCATGGCAAATGCGTCGCCCACATACCAAATACGCTCAGGCCCGGGGGTGCCGAGTTCTTTTTCTAGCACTTCGCGGTCTTGGGTTTTTTCGTTCATGCCGTCAACGCCAACTTCCCGGCCGCGCAGCGCTTTTTGAAACGACTCTTGAAAGGTGCGGCCCATCGCCATGACTTCACCGACCGACTTCATTTGTGTAGTCAGGCGTGCGTCGGCAGTGGGGAATTTTTCAAAAGCAAAGCGCGGGATTTTGGTCACCACGTAGTCGATGCTGGGCTCAAAACTGGCCGGGGTTTGACCGCCCGTAATCTCGTTGCGCAGCTCATCGAGCGTGTAGCCAATTGCCAGCTTGGCAGCGACTTTGGCAATCGGGAAACCCGTGGCTTTCGACGCCAAGGCAGATGAACGCGACACTCGCGGGTTCATCTCAATGACCACCATGCGGCCATCGACCGGGTTGATGGCGAACTGCACGTTTGAGCCGCCTGTATCCACACCAATTTCACGCAGCACGGCAAGACTTGCATTGCGCAAAATCTGGTATTCCTTGTCGCTCAAGGTTTGTGCAGGCGCTACGGTAATAGAGTCGCCGGTATGCACACCCATCGGGTCGAGGTTTTCAATCGAACAAACAATGATGCAGTTGTCTGCCGTGTCGCGCACCACTTCCATCTCGTATTCTTTCCAGCCGAGCAATGACTCTTCAATAAGCAGCTCGCTGGTGGGGGACGCTTCAATGCCGCGCTTGCAAATCACTTCAAACTCTTCAGAGTTGTAAGCAATCCCGCCGCCAGTGCCGCCCAACGTGAAGCTGGGGCGAATCACCGTTGGGAAGCCCAGCGTTTTTTGCACTGCCCAGGCCTCTTCAAGCGTATGCGCAATGCCGCTTCTGGCTGAACCCAAGCCGATTTTTGTCATCGCGTCTTTGAACTTCAAGCGGTCTTCGGCTTTGTCAATCGCCTCGGGCTTGGCGCCGATCAGCTCCACGGGCTTGCCCGTTCCACATCCAGTGTACTTTTCCAGCACACCGTTGTGCCATAAATCCAGCGCGCAGTTCAGCGCAGTTTGTCCGCCCATGGTCGGCAAAATCGCGTCAGGCTTTTCTTTGGCAATGATTTTTTCAACCGTCTGCCAGGTGATCGGCTCGATGTAAGTCACGTCCGCCGTGGCCGGGTCAGTCATGATGGTGGCGGGGTTGCTGTTGATCAAAATGACCTTGTAGCCCTCTTCCCGCAACGCCTTGCAGGCCTGCACGCCAGAGTAGTCAAACTCGCAGGCCTGACCAATGATGATGGGGCCGGCCCCGATGATTAGGATGGATTTGATGTCGGTGCGTTTAGGCATTATTTGCTCCCGCCGTGTTGTTCCATCAGTGCTGTGAAGCGATCGAACAGGTAAGAAATGTCATGCGGCCCAGGCGATGCTTCTGGGTGGCCCTGAAAGCAGAACGCCGGTTT
>JANOWB010000165.1:0-5074 GCA_031417695.1 Polaromonas sp. | reverse complement strand
CACCGCATTGGCGGCCGCAGCTGTGGCTTTGTTGGTAGCGGCGAGCTTGGCGACCGCTAACTTCGCTGCTTCAAGTCGTTTTGCTTCGTCTTTTTTGCTTTGCTCTTTTTCTGCTTTGGCGTCCATGGCGGCTTGGCGCTTATCTTGCGCGTCTTCTTGTTCGCGCTCCGCTTTCTGCTGTGCCAGTTTTCGCTTTTTTTCCTGTTCCAGTGCGATGTCGACATTCGGCTTGGCCGGGAGTTTAAGCGGCGCGACCTTCTGCTGCGGTACCTCTGCTGGCGCGGGCGTAGGCTGCGTGGGCGCAGCAGCTGCGGGCAACGGCGGGGCTGCTTGCTGCACGGTGCTTGACCACAGCTCGGCTGAAAAGCTTGGCGATGAATCACTTCGCTTCCAGCTTACGCCCCAGGTCAGTGCGGCGATAAGCAAAGCATGCACCAACACCGCCAAGCCGATGGCGCGCACCCTGCCCGAGCCTGGCGGTGGGCCAAAATCAATACGGTCAAGAGCGCTGGGCATTGCGGGTGAATAAATACGGGTCGGCTAGCTGGGCGATTTACTTACCGGTTTGCACCGACAAACCCACTCGCGCAACCCCTGCTTTTTGCAGGCTGTCCATCACTTTCACCACCGTTTCGTATTTGATGGATTTGTCAGCGCTGATCACCACGGGAGTCGCCTCCGTGCCTGCCGCACCGGCCTTGACGCCGGGCTGCAGCTTGATGATGTCAGCCGCAATGCTACTTACGTTGCTGGTGGTGGTGTTGTTTTTTATTTTGATCTGCACTGCATCGTCTTTACTGATCAAAATTTGAACCGGACTGGGTGGTTGCGCAGCTGCTTTGCCGACCTTGGGCAAGGCAATCATGCTGGGCGTGATGAGCGGCGCTGTAACCATAAAAATAATCAAGAGCACCAGCATAACGTCGATAAACGGCACCATGTTGATTTCGCTGATCGTGCGGCGGCCTCGGCCGCGGGAGTTTATGGCGGGCATTGGTTACTCCGCGGCTGGCCTGATGATTTCATTTCCCGGATGGCGACTGCGCGCCCAGGTTGCGCTGCAAAATATTTGAAAACTCTTCAATAAAAGTTTCAAGCTTGTTCGCAATGCGGTCAATGTCGTGCGCAAACCGGTTGTAGGCCACCACTGCGGGAATGGCGGCGAACAAACCGATAGCGGTGGCCACCAGCGCTTCAGCAATACCGGGCGCCACAGTAGCAAGGGTGACTTGCTCCAGTGCCGCCAAGCCGGTAAACGCATGCATGATGCCCCACACCGTGCCAAACAAGCCGACGTAAGGCGATACCGAGCCGACGGTAGCTAAAAACGACAGGTTGGACTCAATGGCGTCAAGTTCGCGCTGGTAACTGGCGCGCATGGCGCGGCGTGCGCCGTCTAGTAGCGTGCCGGGGTCAAGAATGCGGCGCTCGCGGAGTTTTTGATATTCACGCATGCCGCTGGCAAAAATACGCTCCATCGGGCCGGAGTATTTGGCGTTTTGTGCGGCACTGGCAGACAAGTCATTCAAGCTGGTGCCAGACCAAAACTCACGGTCAAACTCTTCGTTGAGCTGCTGCACTTTTTTAAGCGCCACGAGCTTTCGAAAAATAGCTGCCCAGCTGGCAATTGATACGCCAACCAACAGCGCGACCACGGCTTGTACGACCCAGCTGGCATTGAGCAGCAGGCTAACAATAGACAAGTCTTGGTTCATGCGGGTAGCCCTATACGGAAGATAAGCGGTTAAGAATGTGGCTCGGAATTCGGGCAGGCTTCAAGTCTGTATCAACCCAGCCAATACGAACGGCGCCTTCACATACTAACGTCGGCAGCTGCTCAGTCTGCTCTGTTTTCAGTAGCGCCTGCTGCTCAATTATCAGGCTTGCGCGGCCTATTTCTTGAATGCGGGCGGTAACAATCAGTTCATCATCCAGCCGGGCAGGGTGCAGGTAGCGCACGGTCGATTCAGCCACCACAAACATGCCGCCCGTCACCTTTTTTAAGTCAGATTGCTCAATACCCATGCTTCTGAGCCATTCGGTGCGAGCACGTTCAAAAAATTTAAGGTAATTGGCGTAAAAAACAATGCCACCTGCGTCGGTATCTTCCCAGTACACGCGTAGGGGGAAACTGAAAACTGATCTACTGAAAGGCATGCTCAAGTCGCGCAATGGCTTCTTGCAGTTGAGGCATAGCGCTGGCCGTTGAAAAGCGCAAATATTGCTCAGGCGCTGCAGTGCCAAAATCGCGGCCTGGCGTGACTGCCAAATGCGAGCGCTTCATCAGCTCAAAAGCTACCTCCCAGCTACCGTTGACACCCCATTTTTTTGCCAGCTTTGAGCAATCAGCGTAGGCGTAAAAAGCGCCGTCTGGCATGACGGGTACGGTCAACCCCAGGCGGTTTAGTTCGGGAATAAAGTAGTCGCGGCGAACTTTGAATTCAGTGCGGCGGCGTTCGTATTCAGCCAGGCTTTCAGGCTCAAAGCAGGCCAGCGCGGCGTGCTGGGCAATGGTGCTGGGGCAAATAAAAAGGTTTTGCGCCAGCCGCTCAATGACAGGTACCAGCGCCTCAGGCACCACCAGCCAGCCCAATCGCCAGCCCGTCATGTTGAAGTACTTGCTAAAGCTGTTGACGCTGATGATGTTGTTACCTAGGTCACCCGGCATGGCAAGCGCAGTTTGTGCAAATTGCGCGTCGTAACTCAGCCCCAAGTAAATCTCATCAATCATTGTGATGCCGCCGCGTGCAGCTACAAACTCGGCAATTTTCTGCAGATCTGCCGCTGCAATCGATGTGCCGGTGGGGTTAGACGGTGAAGCCAGCAGCACGCCACGTGTTTGCTGCCGCCACGCTGCTTGTACTTTGGCCTGCGTGAGTTGAAAACGCTCGTCTGCCGTAGTTGGTATCAACACTGCCTTGCCGTCCGCTGCGCTTACAAAGTGGCGATTACAAGGGTAGCTGGGGTCAGGCATCAAAATTTCGTCGCCCGCCTCAATCAGTGCCAGGCAGGCCAGCTGCAGCGCGGCAGACGCGCCAGCCGTTAAAACGATTCGGCTGGGTGCAACTTGCACATTGAACCGCGATGCGTACCAAGCGCTGATTTTTTCGCGCAGTGCGGGCAGGCCGGTGGCTTGGGTGTATTGCGTGTGCCCGTTCGCAATGGCGTTGGCTGCTGCCGCTTGCACTAAGGGCGGTGCGGTGAAGTCAGGCTCGCCGATATTTAAAAAAATCATCGGCTTTGGCGTGTGTGCGACTTTGCGTGCTAATTCAGAAGCAGCCTTGGCTACTTCCAGCACGTAAAACGGCTCTATGCGTTCAGCGCGCTTGGAAATTCGCATGGTGGTAGCTTGGGGGTTCAGGTAGCGGTCTTGGGGCTGGGCACACGCTGGCTGTCGTTGGCCACCTCAAGAGGCCGCAGCTGCGGCGCCAGTTTGTTCAGTACGCCGTTCACGTACTTGTGCCCGTCGGTTCCGCCAAAGGCTTTGGCGAGTTCGATGCACTCGTTCATGACCACCCGCCAAGGCACGTCAAGGCAGTTTTTAAATTCGTACGCGCCTATCCACAGCACACCGTGCTCAACAGGCGAGATTTCAGCCATCGGCCGGTCAAGCAAGGGCGTAATGGCCGCGTCAAGCGCAGCCGCCTGCGCAATGCAGCCATGCAGCAAAGCGTCGTAGTGCGCTGAATCGGCTTTGTGAAAGCCGACCAGGTCACGTGTGAATGCATCAATCGATTCCGCCGAATTGCCGCCTACAAAATGCTGATAAAGCGCCTGCATGGCGAACTCGCGTGAGCGAGTGCGAGCAGATTTGTCGGCTGCTTTTTTCACGCCGGTATCGGTTAAACCGGAGCGGGTTTGGGGCGGGCGTTTGGGTTTTAGAGGGGTGTCGGCCATGGGTTCTTTGGTGGATTGGCCGGCTAGCTCAGCTCGGCCAGCAGGTTGGCCATTTCAACGGCGACTCGCGCCGCCTCAATGCCGTTAGCGGTTTGTCTGGCTTGGGCTTGCGCCATGTTTTCAGTAGTCAAAATGGCGTTGGCAATTGGCAACTGGTAGTCCAGCGCCAAGCGGGTAACAGCGCCGCCGCTTTCATTAGCGACCAATTCAAAGTGATAGGTTTCGCCGCGAATAATGCAGCCCAAGGCAATCAATGCATCAAACTTGCCGGTTTCGGCCATGGCTTGCAAAGCGCTGCCAACTTCAAGCGCGCCAGGCACTTTGACATGGGTGATACGTTTGGCATCGACATGCAGCGCGGCTAGCTCGCGCAAGCAGGCGTCGGCCAGTGCGTTGGTTACTGCTTCATTGAAGCGTGCCTGCACGATGCCAACGGTTAATTTTTTGCCGTCCAGCTTGTCGCTTAGGCCTTTTTCTGCACCAAACATATTGTCTTTCTGCGAAGGTGGGTGAGTGCTGGTTTATTTTTCGGTGCGGGCAATGTAGCCCACGGTTTCCAGGCCGTAGCCGACCATGCTGGGCATGCGCCGCAGCGTTCCCATTAAATTCATTTTGTGTACGCCACAATCACGCAAAATTTGCGCACCTATGCCGTAAGTGCGCAGGTCCATGCGGCCGCGCTCCGGCGCTTGGCTGGCGCGCGCTGTGCCTTCAAATTGCGCCAGCAGTTGCGCGGCACTCTCGCCGCAATTGAGTAGCACCACCACGCCTTTACCGGCGTTGGCTACGTACTGCAGGCTTTGGTCCAGGTTCCATGAATGCATGGATCGGCCGGTCTCTAACGCATCTAAAACCGACAGCGGCTCGTGCACGCGGGCCGCCACCGTTTCGTCTGCCGCCCATTGCCCTTTGACCAACGCCAAGTGCAAGCCTTGGCCGGGTTTGTCTCTGAAGGCGTGGGCGGTAAATTCACCGGCTGCGGTTTGCAGTGCGCGGCTGCCGATTTTTTCTACCAGCGATTCGTGTCGGCTGCGGTGTTCGATCAAGTCGGCAATGGTGCCAATCTTCAGGCCATGTGCGGCTGCAAACAGCAGCAGGTCAGGCAGGCGGGCCATGGTGCCGTCGTCGTTCATGATTTCGCAAATCACCGATGCGGGAGAGCAGCCGGCCATTGCGG
>JANOWB010000164.1:0-4593 GCA_031417695.1 Polaromonas sp. | reverse complement strand
CGCACAGGCGATCAGGGCCACGCACCCGCAGATTGTCACCGTGCTGGGGGGTGGCTTCGTCAACACGGAACTGCGGGACTTGAGCGAGCCGCGTGTCTTCGACCACTTCGATTTCGTCACACTTGACGCTGGCGAACGGCCGCTGCTGGCGCTGCTGGAACACCTTCAAGGCAAGCGCTCGGCGCAGCGCCTGGTGCGCACTTTCCGCCGCGATGCGGGCGCGGTGCGCTACCTGAACTTCATCGAGGCCGACATCGCCTTCGACGATGTCGGCACCCCCACCTGGGACGGCCTGCCGCTGCAGCAGTACCTGTCGCTGCTGGACATGCTCAACCCCATGCACCGGCTGTGGAGCGACGGCCGCTGGAACAAGCTGACGGTGGCCCACGGCTGCTACTGGAAGAAGTGCAGCTTTTGCGACGTGAGCCTGGACTACATCAGCCGCTACGAAGGCACCACGGCGCAAGAGCTGGTCAACCGTATCGACGCGATAGTCGCTGAGACTGGCCAAACCGGCTTTCACTTTGTCGACGAAGCCGCGCCCCCCAAAGCCCTCAAAGCCCTAGCCGCCGAGCTGCAAGCGCGCGGCACGGCCATCAGCTGGTGGGGCAACATACGCTTTGAAAAATCTTTCACCCCAGCGCTGTGCCAAGAGCTGGCCGACAGCGGCTGCATCGCCATCAGCGGCGGCTTGGAAGTAGCGTCCGACCGTCTGCTCAAGCTGATGAAAAAAGGCGTTTCGGTGGAGCAAGTGGCCCGCGTCACCAAGGGCTTCTCTGACGCAGGCATTTTGGTACACGCCTACCTCATGTACGGTTTTCCCACCCAAACCGTGCAAGACACCGTGGACTCGCTAGAATATGTGCGCCAGCTGTTCGCCGCAGGTTGCATCCAAAGCGGCTTCTTCCACCGCTTCGCCTGCACCGTGCATTCCCCCGTAGGCATGGCCACGCAAGACTACGGTGTTAAGTTGGTCGCACTGCCCGAAGGCCAGTTCGCCAAAAACGACATCGCCTTCATCGACCCCAGCGGCGTAGACCACGATGCGTTAGGCATCGCACTGAACAAAGCCCTGTACAACTACATGCACGGCATCGGGCTAGACACCAACGTGCGCAGTTGGTTTGACATCAAAGTGCCTAAGACTAAAGTGCCACCGGACTTTATTGAGCGGGCGTTGATGCATGTGGCTAGGGTTTAGATGCTAGATTGAGCATCAGCGAGGTGTTTTTATCAGTCTTTTAGGCTTGTAGTCCAAGTATTTACTGCTCAAATAGCTATACTATTTGTAGCATTGGTGGTTTGTTCTTTTAAGACGCTTGAACAGCCCGTGCTCTCGTCGTGTTGGGGAATAACACTCTTTCCATGTAGACCCCAATGTTGGCGCTCCTTTGAGTGATATGCAGTGCATCACCACTTGAATTCAGGCCACTCGGACAGATCGGTTATATCCTGTGGCTTCGCCCCATGATCGTGAGCTTGCTTCCCAACGGAGCGTTCAAAATCTTGGTATGCTGACGAAAATGGAGATATGTCATCAAGCAAACGGGGCAGTCGGCGGAAGCGAGCCTTCCCCTGAGTAGCTCCGAAAAGGAAATCTTTCGTCTGTTGCGTCACGAACTCGAGCAAAAAGGTGTCGTGCAAGAGGTTGAAGTTGGCGAGCCACCTCATACACATTGCTCCGACGGCAGGATCGTATTCGACAAGTGTTTCTGCTGCGCATGCTTCAAGGGCGTACAAGTGAGATTGAATACGTCGATCAGTTGGCATGTACGCGCATGCTGACCGGAGCATTCCAAGTTGAACAAGGAAGTTGGGCCACAGGATGTTGACTGCAGAGTAGCCTTCATATGCCGCGTCATCCGATGACCAGCGGTCGCGTTTGCCTTCGTAAGCCTTGCGCAGATCGTAGGCAAGACCCAAGGCGAACGCGTAGTGATGCGCCGACAGAGGACTCGTTTCAGACGCAAGGGTGTGAACTGTTTTATGAAGGCTTGTCAGATCGAGGTAGTCGCCGCCAAGCGTTATGCCGGCGCCGAATTTGGTTGGACGAGATACGAGCATGTGACTCCAGGGCGATTGAGGCTAAGTTGAAGTTACGAGTGGATCATATCGGGACGAATACGGCACCCAACGGTTATTCCACAGAATTTCCACGTTGACGCGTGGCGGCTCATTGTGAGGCATGACGTTTGTGGAGTACTGCGCGCTGGTGCGAACCAAGTTTACTGAGGGATTAGACCGTATGCCTCACGTCGCAACTTTTCAATGGCTGGGTTGATTCGATAGAAGCTCTGGGAGAAATGTTTGGCCACAAAATCCGATAAAACTGTCTTTGAAATTAGCACGACAGCGTTGGAAATGGAGCGTGGGCTAATCTTTGCCCCATTGAGTCCCTCGAAGAGAGGCGCAGCAAGTGCGCCGGGCGACTTACTCTAGAGCCGTAGTTCACGCGGTGTGCGCGGCATTCTTCAAAAGGCTGAACATAAAAGGTATCTAAAACCAAAGAGCCACCGGACAGTATAGAGAGAACTTTGCGTGCTGTGCCAAAACACTGTATCCGTTTTACCCCCGCAGCTCGACAATACCCAACCCGTCAAACTGTAATGCTTGAACGATATGTTCGCGGTAATCGAGCAATAGTTTCAATGTGACTGCTTTGCTGGGATTTTCGGTTTTGAGCCAAATGACGGACGGTGGGTGGCCATGAACAAGGGCGATTTCTTGAAAATCTGCGTCGCGCGTCACGACAACGAAATTTTCTTGCTTGGCGTATCGCCAAAGATCCATGTCACTGGCTTGTTCCATTCCCAACAAAGAGACTTGGCACGTGCCGGGATAATCGTGAACGAGGAAAGGTATGAGCCTGCGCTACAGGTTTTCATCCAGCAGCAGCTTCATTGCGCTTGCAAGGTCAGTGTGGTGTGCTCTCGACTGGCAGCGTAGGACAACACCGCTTGAATATCTGATATTGTCAATTCTGGGAAATCATCCAGAATTTCTTGCTGCGTCGTCCCAGAGGCCAACATAGCCAGCACGTCATACACCGTGATGCGCAGCCCGCGAATGCAGGGTCTGCCACCGCGCTTGTTGGGGTCAAGGGTGATGATATTCATAACTTATGTTAACACTTTTGAATTCTCTGGGTTCAGAATTTGGATTGGGGCAGTGCCTTAGTTATGAATGAGAGAAGGTGAACACGACCTTATTACAGCGTTTGCAGCCCTGCACCATTCTGCTGCGATGCTAGACAGCCTATTGTTTGGTGATTTAGCCAATCTAGTTCAATGGCGGCAACTTGATAGCGCGCACAACAAGCGAAATTTGGCAGAGTACGAAGGCTATCTGGAAGTGGGGGCCAGTTACGTGCAGGGGCTGATAGCGCTAGTAGAAAATCTACTCAATGATACGGAAAACATGGTAAAGCCTGGGTAGTTAATTTCTGCTCAACCAATGGCGTAAAAAACCTTGGCCGCATTGCGTCTAGCCCCAGCTGACTCAGCACCTCATCCAACCGCGCTGCCCGTGCCGCAGCAGCTTTAGCCCCCCGCGTATCTGCATGGCGTGTAGCGATGATGAGTTCGTTTTTCATCGAATGCTCCCAGCCTACCAGCTCGGTTACCGTCACTGCATAGCCATGCGCTTCTAGCTGCAGGCAGCGCAACACATTGGTCAGCTGGCTGCCAAACTCGCGGGTGTGCAGCGGGTGGCGCCACAGCTCGGCCAGCGGATTGTTGGGCGCTATCTTGCCCTTGGCTGCTTTGAGCGTAGCCGCTACTTCAGCTTGACAACAGGGCACCAGCACCATGTGCTGCACTTGGTGCTTTAGGCCAAACGCGATGGCATCATCTGTGGCGGTGTTGCAAGCGTGCAGCGCGGTGACGATGTCGATGCGCTGGGGCAGTTGCTGCGCGCTTTCAGATTCGGCGACAGACAGATTTAAAAAATCCATCCCTTTAAAACCAAACTCACGCGCCAGCTGCGCACTGCGCTGCACCAGTTCATCGCGCACCTCCACGCCCACCACCCGGCCTTGCGGTGCATGCAATTTAAAAAACAAGTCGTACAAAATAAACCCTAAATACGATTTGCCTGCGCCATGGTCCACCACGGTCACATCGGCATGCTGGGCTTGCACTTTTTGCAGCAAAGGCTCAATAAAGTTAAACAAGTGGTACACCTGCTTTAACTTGCGGCGCGAGTCTTGGTTGAGCTTGCCTTCACGCGTGAGGATGTGCAGGGCTTTGAGCAGCTCTACAGACTGTTCGGGGCGTACGTCGTATTTTTGGTCAGTGCTGGGCTGTGGCGTGGCTTTCATGCCAGCATTGTCGTCCATCCAGCTAGCCCCAGCTTGCGCAGGGTGGAGTCGACGTGCCCTCCGGCCTCGCCGGCATCTATGCCCGCCACCAACGCGGTTTCTTTGCGGAGGCAGTTCGCCCATTTGGCCGAGGCTGGGTGCGGACGATTCCGGCGTCGATGTTTGCCCTCAAGGCACGGGTGGACCGGGTCGACTTCGATGCCGATCAGGTGGGTCAGTCGATGACGCAGTTTTCCGTGGGAGTGAATTTTCGCCCCGCGCAGGACACGGTGCTC
>JANOWB010000163.1:0-5176 GCA_031417695.1 Polaromonas sp. | reverse complement strand
TCAGTGTCAGCAGGCAGCTCTCGCAGTTTTACAGACGCCGTGCCCAGCAAATCATCGTCAGCCGACAGCGCAATGACCGTGTACGGAAAGGCCTCCCCGGAACTTGAAAGCGTTAGTCGCTCACGAATCAACGACGGCGTTGCCCACGGCAAAAACGCCTTCCATTCCTCATGAAGCATTTGCGTTAACTCGGGTAAGCGATGCAGGTGGTTTTTAAGGGGCTCAATACGCATAAATAACTATAGCCCAGCCGTACATTGGGCAAGCAGTCGAGTTGTGTCGGTTCAAAAACTTGGTTTAAGCGTTTTTGGTCTACCACCGTTAAAAATGGCTCTTTTCGCGCATCGTTTAGGCCTATAGCCCAATTAATACGGGCGCGAGCAGCTATAAAAATAATACTTATCGCAACTGCGCTGCAACGGGGGATGGTTTGATGTTTGTGTTGATCTTGCACCCGTATTGGCAGCGACTTAATAATGAAGTTAAATGTCGCTTAACAAGCCTTGGCAAAAATACCAACGCAAATTTTTCAATTGCAAAAGCAGCCAAACCATTTACCAAGCGCCGCAACCATTCGTTAAACAGCAAACCGCTTCAGGCCAAGCGAATTGGCCTTTCTTGATCGAAGGAGACAGTCATGCGAGTGACGAAATCGAGCCAAGGGTTAACCGTTCGGGCCATCGCCGGCACCCATGTGGTGTTGCTGGCCATGAACATGAAAGAAGCGGCCTGCGTTGGCCACATGGGTTTTGCCATTCACCGCACCGACCACACTGAGGGCGAAGCCTACTGGATGGAGGGCCTGAAAACGTTTGAGGCGACTGACCCCGGCTTTGCTGCAGGGGCCAAGTACCCCACCAACAAGCACCCGATTCAGGGGTTTACCTGGTCTGACTTCACCGCAAAGCCAGACCACCGCTACACCTACCGCATTGAGTCGCTGAAAGGCGCGCCTACAGCTTTGAAAAAATTCAAGGCCGCTGAAGTGAGCGTAGAAACTGAATCTGCAGCTGGCGGGGACCACGACGTGCACTTTAATCGCGGTGCGGCGGCATCGCAAGAATATGCGCGGCGGTTTGGCAAAGATGCAAAACTTGAAGACGCGCCTGATGATGATCCGCGCTGGGCGTGGTTGTCTAGGGGGGCGAACGAGGCGATTCTTGGCTTTCTGTCGCGGGCAAAAGGTAAGGGCTATGGCATACGCGTCGCGGCTTACGAATTTCGGCTTGCGCCGTTTGCTGATGCGCTCAAAGCAGCACGCGGTCGCGGCGCGGCAGTCACTTGTTTGTACGACGCATGTGACAACCCGCCAGACGAGCAGGGCGTTGTCTTTCCGCGAGACCCTAACCGTGAAACCGCAGCAAAAGCCCGCGTGAAGTCGCTTTGCAAAGATCGGGTGACCCGAGCAGACGTTAAAATACCGCCGATTGCGCACAATAAATTTATCGTGCTGCTTAAAAACAGCAAACCCGTGGCCGTGCTGACCGGCTCAACCAACTTTTCTAAAGGGGGCGTTTTTGGGCAGTCGAACGTGGTGCATGTAGTCGACAACGCCGTGGTGGCAGGCAACTATTTAAAGTGCTGGGACCTGCTTGCTATAAATCCTGCCCCTGCTTTGCTTAAGCAAGCGCTGGCCGAATTCAACCAATTGCCCACTGACTTGCCCAACAAAGGCACGACTTGTATTTTCAGTCCGCAACCGTCCATTGAGGCCTTGGACTGGTATGCCAAGCTGGCGCTTGAGGCTCAGCAAGGCTTGTTCATGACCTTTCCGTTTGGCATGGGCAAGCAGTTTAAAGAGGCGTTTAAATCAGGTGCAGCGCCGCTGCGCTTTGCGCTGATGGACAAATTGCTTAGCCCCGGCGTGAGTAAAGAAAACAAAGATGCCGCGACGTTAGAGATGGTCAACATTCGCAAGCAGGTAGAAAACCGAATAGCCGTGGGCAACAAAATATCAACCAACGCATTTGACAGGTGGCTGAGCGAAAAACTGACCGGGCTGAACAGTCATGTGCAATTTATTCACACCAAGTTCATGCTGATCAACCCGCTGGGCAATGACCCCATTGTTATCACCGGGTCGGCTAATTTCAGCGAAGCGTCTACCACCAGCAATGATGAAAATATGCTGGTGATTCGCGGCAACGCCCGCGTGGCTGATATTTACCTGACCGAGTACATGCGGTTATGGAACCACTACGCCTTCAGGGACTGGCTGGCCTCTAGCGGGTCTGGTGGCAGCCTTGAATTTAAGCACCTTGACGTGAGTGGGATCTGGTGGAAAAAGTATTTCGGCGACGGCGCGCAAAGCCGGCAACGCGTGTATTTTTCAGGTGTGGCGTAGCAGGGTGTTTTAGGTCAAAAATAGCCCTTTTTATCTGCATTTTCGGTCTGTATCCCAATAAATACGGGCGCGAGCAGCTATCAAAATAATACTGAATTAAAGTACTGCGTGGCCACCATTGATACGGCGTGTGCGCTGATTGTGTATTCGGGCCAAGTCACGTTAAATGGTAAGGTTCAGAGTTGATGGCTGGTGTGCAAAAACAGCCGATGAAAAGGACCACCATGGTTGAGAAATTCGATGCGATTGTGATTGGCGCGGGCCAGGCTGGCCCTGCGCTGGCTGTGCGGTGCGGCAAGGAAGGGCTGAAGACAGCGCTGATTGAACGGCATCATTTTGGCGGCACCTGCGTCAACAACGGCTGCGTGCCGACCAAGACGATGGTGGCCAGTGCACGCGTGGCGCATGTGGCCCGCCATGCCGCAGATTTTGGTGTGATGCTGGACGCGCCGGTGCGGGTAGACATGGCGCGGGTGATGGCGCGCAAAGACAAGCTGGTGCAGCAGTCCAGCAGCGGCGTTCGCGCCTGGCTGGACGGTGCTAAAAACGTGACTGTGATTGAAGGGCAGGCCAGCTTCAGCGGCCCGCACACGGTGAGTGTAGGCACGCGTGAGCTGGAAGCGCCGCGTATTTTCATCAACGTGGGCGGCCGGGCGGCTGAGCCAGACATGCCGGGCATTGCCGATGTGCCGCACCTGAACAACGCCCGCATCATGCACTTGAAAGAGTTGCCTGAGCATTTGATTGTGATCGGCGGCAGCTATATTGGCCTGGAGTTTGCGCAGATGTACCGGCGCTTTGGCAGCCGGGTGACGGTGGTTGAAAGCGGCCCGCGGCTGATTGGCCGCGAGGACGCAGATGTGTCTGAAGCGATTCAGGGCGTCTTGGCGGGCGAGGGCGTTGAGTTTCGGCTAAGCGCGACTTGTATCAGCCTAGAGCGGCGCGGGCAGGGAGTTGCAGTTACCGCCAGTTGCACGGCGGGCGAGCCGCGTATTGAGGGCTCGCACATTTTGCTGGCCACTGGCCGCGTACCCAACACCCACGACCTGGGTTTGGCTGCGGCGGGTGTGCGTGTAGATGCCAAAGGCTACGTGGTGGTGGGCGAGGATTTGCAGACAAATGTGGCGGGCGTGTACGCGCTGGGGGATTGCAATGGCCGCGGCGCTTTCACGCACACCAGCTGGAACGACTACGAGATGGTGGCTAACAATTTGTTCGACGGCACGGCGCGCAAAGTCAGCGACCGCATTCCTGCTTACGCGTTGTTTGTAGACCCGCCGCTGGGGCGCGTGGGCCTGACGCACGCGCAGGTGCAGGCCACTGGCCGGCCCGCGTTGACCGCAAAGCTGATGATGACCAAGGTAGGCCGTGCCAAAGAGATGGGCGAAACCGCAGGCTTTATGAAGATAGCGGTGGACGCTGAGACGCATCACATTCTTGGCGCAGCGATTTTCGGCGTGCGCGGGGACGAGGTGGTGCAGGCCGTGCTCGAAGTGATGGCCGCCAAGCAGCCGTACACCGTGATCTCGCGGGGCATGCATATTCACCCAACGGTGACTGAAATGCTGCCAACGCTGCTGGAAGGTTTGAAGCCTTTGGTCTGAGCGACTGCTGCTAGGCCGCAGGCCAGGCCAGCTTGCCGCTGGTGTCCATGTGCGTCAGGTACACGCGCAAGTCAAACTCGTACTGGTGGTACTGCGGCTCCATGTAGGTGCAGAGCTTGTAGAAGTCTTTGTCGTGGTCTTTTTCTTTGATGTGCGCCAGCTCGTGCACGGTGATCATTTTCAAGAACTCGTCAGGCACTTCTTTAAACAACGACGACACGCGAATTTCGCGTTTGGCTTTTAGCTTGTTGCCCTGCACCCGGCTGATTTGGGTGTGCGTACCCAGTGCGTGGGCGATGACTTGCAAGCGGTTGTCAAATGCGACTTTTGACAGCGGCTCAGAGCTGCGCAGAAACTCGTTTTTAAGCGCCATCACGTAGTCGTACAGCGCCTTGTCGGTGCGCACGCTGTGGGTGCGCGGGTATTTTTTCAGCAGCATGTCGCCCAGCTTGCCTTGGCTTTGCAGCTGTTGCACTTGCGATTGCAAGGTTTCGGGGTAGGCGCTGAGGTATTTCACGTTGACTGCATACTATTAATTTCGGAGCTGCTTGCGCCCGTATTTATTGGGCTAGAGGGCTAAAACATTCATTTTTTGATAAAGACTACTCCTTCCCCTTCCGGGGCTGCGGCCTGCGGCTCCGAGTCCGCCAATGCGGACTCGGACAGGCCAAAGGGCTGTCGCCTCTGGCGACCAGCATGTGAGGTTGGGATGGGGGCACGCACGATGCCAAGCTTCGGTTCTGCGCTTGCCCCCACCCCCGCCCTCCCCCGGAAGGGGAGGGAGTTGATTACAGCTCGCGCCGCAACGCCGGGAACAAAATCACATCGCGAATACTGGCGCTGTCGGTCAGCAGCATCATCAGCCGGTCAATGCCCACGCCGCAGCCACCGGTTGGCGGCATGCCGTACTCCAGTGCGCGCACAAAGTCATGGTCATAAAACATGGCTTCGTCGTCGCCGCTGTCTTTGGCAGCCACCTGGGCATTAAAGCGGGCGGCTTGTTCTTGCGCATCGTTCAGCTCGCTAAAACCATTGCCAAACTCGCGGCCGGTGATGTACAGCTCGAATCGTTCGGTGACTTCTGGCCGGGCGTCGTTGGCGCGTGCCAAGGGTGAAATTTCAGTTGGATGCTCCATGATGAAGGTCGGCTGCCAGAGCTTTTCTTCAACCGTTTGATGATGTTGCTGACCGATAGCCCAAGTATTCGTGATGTGATTTTGTTTCCCGC
>JANOWB010000162.1:0-4653 GCA_031417695.1 Polaromonas sp. | reverse complement strand
CTTTTCCAATCGCCGCGATGCGCCCGCCTTTCAGGCCAATGTCTGCTTTGACGATGCCCCAGTGGTCAATGATGAGGGCGTTAGTCATGACCGTATCGACTGCGCCTTCAGCGTTAGTGCGTTGCGATTGCGCCATGCCGTCGCGTATGGTTTTGCCGCCGCCGAATTTAACTTCTTCGCCGTAGCTGCCCGCACGCAGGGTGTAGTCGGCTTCGACTTCAATCATCAAGTCAGTGTCTGCCAAACGCAGGCGGTCGCCGACTGTCGGGCCAAACATTTCAGCGTAGGCGCGTCTTCCGATGGTTGCCATTATTGGACTCCCGTAGGGCCGTGCCAAGGGAGGCCAGCGCCCCCTCGGGGGGCAGTGAATACACGAAGTGATGAACGTGGGGGCATTTAAATCGCTCCTTGGATAAGGCCACGAAAGCCATAAATCTTGCGATCACCCGCAAAATCCACCAGCTCCACGGTGCGCTGTTGGCCCGGCTCAAACCGCACCGCCGTGCCAGACGCAATGTTCAGCCGCATGCCGCGCGCTGCATCGCGCTCAAAGCCCAGCGCCGCGTTGGTCTCGGCAAAGTGGTAGTGTGAACCGACCTGTATTGGCCGATCAGACGTGTTTTGCACCACTATTACTGCTGTGCGCCGACCGACATTTAAAACGTGGTCTGGGCCTTCGGTTATGAGTTCACCTGGTGTCATGGCCACTCTCTATTTGCGTGAAAGCCAGATTGCCGCAGCGGCCAAGCCTGCGACCGCCACAAAACCCAGCGTATCAGTGGTGTGCCAGTGCGACCCTGAAAACCCTTGCATATCGTGTGCAAAAGAGCCTTTTGCCCAATAAAATAGGGCGCAAGCAGCTATAAATTTAGTAGTAATTTTGTTCATCAACAGGCTCCTTAAACAATCGGTTGGTGCACAGTGACCAGCTTGGTACCGTCCGGGAAAGTCGCTTCGACCTGAATATCAGGAATCATCTCGGCGATGCCATCCATGACGTCAGCCCGGGTTAAAACGGTGCGGCCAAAGCTCATCAGTTCAGCAACGTTTTTACCGTCACGCGCGCCTTCCATTACCGCTGCACTTATGAGCGCCATCGCTTCAGGGTAGTTGAGCTTCAGGCCGCGCGCTTTGCGGCGTTCAGCCAGCAGGCTCGCAGTAAAAATCAACAGCTTGTCTTTTTCTCGCGGGGTGAGTTCCATTTCCGTCTTTCGGGGGCTTTGATTTGTACTTAACGAAGGCGTTAGAGTGAATTTTGCACGCAAAATCAGTGCCATTGGTGGCGGCTAGGCTTCTGGGCAGCTGTGAGCACCTTGCGCGCGTCTTTTAACAAGAGCAGGTACAATGCAGCTTCACACACGCAAAGTGTTTTAAATCATCGTTTGCTGCTTTTTTGGCCCACACAGCCTCAAAGCCTACAAACAAGCACCACTTTTTCTGGCTTGCAGGGCTCCTACGCCCTGCACATACTTGTGGTTCACCCAGCGAGGTTTTGCCTCTTGCTGTTGAATTGAAACCCAACACCGTTGATGAATCGTGCGACTCGGGCTACGCGAGACGCTTATTTTTAGCATTCCTGATGAATGCAACCGCCTTGACGCCAGAACCTTAACAATCTGGCCAAGGCCCTTTTAGGTTTAGTTTTATGACAGTTTTTAATAACAATATTGCCGTTGGCAAGTATCTGGTTTCGCCTTTGGCCAAGCCTCAAGCAGATGGGTTTTACACCGCCTCGGTGTCCATTCGCTCGGGCAAGGGCAGCGCTACCCATGACCGCGTGATGCGTCTTACCGGCTTGTTTGGAAGCGCTGCGCTAGCCGTGCAACACGCCACTGAGCACGCTCTGGGCTGGATCAAAGAGCGCGGCGTGTCAGCCTGCGCTTGATTTGCGGTTATTTCACCGCCTGATTTAAGCCCCTTTTTCGAGGACAATAGCGTTATATGGCTAAAGAAGAACTTATTGAAATGCACGGGCTGGTAGACGAGGTACTGCCCGATTCCCGTTTTCGCGTAACGCTGGACAACGGCCACAAACTGGTTGCTTACACATCAGGAAAAATGCGCAAAAATCACATCCGGATTTTGGCGGGCGACCAAGTCTCGCTTGAGCTCTCCCCGTATGACCTGAGCAAAGGCCGCATTACCTTCCGGCACATCGCCGGTCGGGGGCCGGGCCCGGGTGCTGGTCCCGGCGCAGGTGCACCTCAGCGCGGTGCGCGATAACTTTTTCTCTTTTTATCAGGCCCTGTTCAGGGCCTTTTTCTTTGGGGCTGATTGCTTTACAAGATTTTTACCCCGGCCCGCTTCATCAGAACGCTGTCGGTTGTAAGCTGGCACTGATTAATTTCCAGCCGCTCTGCTAAAACAGTTAAACAAGACTCGCTGACAAGGACCCTCGATGAACGAGCACGACTCTGATCGGCCTCGCCCGGCCGCCAACCTCGCCCGACCGCCGATGAGCCGCCGCGCCAAAATAATTGGCGCAGTTATCGCGGTGCTGCTTTTGGCCGGTTTGAGCGGGCTAACCTGGTTTTTGACCACTCGGCCATTGAGTGCCCCAGCGGTATTGGGTAGCGGAGCCGCAGCCCCGGCGGGCGTGGGCGGGCCAGGTGGGCCGGGCGGCGGAGGTGGTGGCCGGGGGGCATCAACGGTTGGGGTCGCCACGGCGGAAAAAACTAGCCTGCCCGTGACGATTGATGCGCTAGGCACCGTCACGCCCATCAGTGTTGTTAAAGTACGCCCGCAGGTAGCAGGGGTTTTAGAAAAACTGCTGTTCACTGAAGGCCAAATGGTGCGCAAAGGCGACTTGATGGCATTGATTGATGCTCGTCCCTACGAGCTGGCGCTGCAGCAGGCGCGTGGCCAAAGTCAGCGCGATGCAGCGCAGCTTGAAAGCGCCAAGGTCACGCTGCAACGCTTTCAAACATTGTTGGGGCAAGACTCTATCGCCAGGCAAGAAGTGGATTCGCAGGTCGCTTTGGTCAAGCAGCTCGAAGGCTCCGCCATGGTCAATCAGGCAGCGGTTGGCACTGCGCAGTTAAATTTAACTTACGCACGTGTCACCGCGCCCATTAGTGGGCGGGTGGGTTTGCGTACGGTAGATGTGGGCAATGCGGTTAGCCCAAGCGACGTAAACGGGCTGGCGGTTATCACCCAAATTACGCCGATTGATGTGGTGTTTTCTTTGCCTCAAGACCGCATCGGCGATATATTAAAAACAAACGGGGCCGCCAAGCAGGTGACCGCTTTTGACCGAACCCGGTCGGGGGTACTGGGCACGGGCACGTTTGCTTCGCTAGACAACCAGGTCGATACCAGCACCGGTACCGTTAAAGCCAAAGCCCGATTCGACAACGCAGATGCGGCGCTGTTTGCCAACCAGTTTGTGAACGTGCAATTGCAGATCAAGTCCATCGACAACGCTGTGGTGGTGCCCGTGGCGGCGTTGCGGTTGGGTGGCACAGGTGACTACGTTTATGTACTGAATGCAACCGAACGCACTGTCGCGCTGCGACCGGTCACGCGCGGGCAAGCGAGCGGTGAAAAAATCGTGATTGCGTCTGGCCTCAAGGCGGGGGAGCAGGTCATTACCGAGGGTGCTGACCGCCTCAAAGATGGCTCGCGTGTGAGCTTGGCAGGCGACGCACCTCGCGGCGGCGGCCGCCGGCCAGGTGCCAGCGCGCCAGCTGCCGCCGCTAGCGGTGCCAACGCCGCTGGTGCAACGCCTTTGCCGCCAGCGGCGTTTGCTGACAAACCGGCACCTGAGAAATCATTTGCGAGCAACCCAGCGTCAGCGTTAGCGCGCGGACCCTCGGCGAGTGCTGCAGGTGCTGCGAGCGCTGCGCCTGCCAACGCGGCGCCTGCTGCCGCTGCACCCCCTGCAGCCCCAACACCCGCTGCAAAACCACCTGCCTTGCCCACCGCCGAGCAGCGCCAGCGCATGCTCGAACAGGTCAAAGATGATCCTGTCGCGTTAGAGCGGCGCAAGCGGTTTTTTGAAATGCTGGACAACGGCGAGCCCGAGGCGCTTGACCGCTGGAAGGCCATGGTGCTGCGCAGGCAACAAGGCGGTGGTCAGGGCGGCGGCCAAGGCGGTGAACGTCCGCCGCAATGAGCGTCATGAATCCGTCCCGGCTTTTTATTAGTCGCCCGGTAGCTACCTTGCTGCTGATGTTGGCGATTGTGTTGGCCGGGCTGCTGGGTTTGAAGTTTTTGCCTCTAGCAGCGCTGCCGCAGGTGGACTACCCCACCATTCAGGTGCAAACGTTGTACCCCGGTGCCAGCCCTGAAGTCATGGCGCAAACGGTGTCAAGCCCGCTAGAGCGGCAGTTTGGCCAAATGGCCGGTTTGCTGCGCATGAGTTCGACCAGCGCGGCAGGTGTGTCCATCATCACGCTGCAGTTCGGCTTGGGGCTGGCGCTTGACATTGCCGAGCAGCAGGTGCAAGCCGCTATCAATGCGGGCGCCTCATTACTGCCCGCAGACTTGCCCGCCCCGCCCGTGTACGCCAAGGTCAACCCGGCTGATACGCCGGTCTTGAGCCTGGCCATCACATCAGACACATTGCCACTCACCGAAGTTCAAAACCTGGTCAACACCCGGCTTGCATTAAAAATCAGCCAGGTCAGCGGCGTGGGTCTGGTTACCCTCAGC
>JANOWB010000161.1:0-7564 GCA_031417695.1 Polaromonas sp. | reverse complement strand
TCTTAAAAACCTGTCTTTATCGCTGCAATTTGGCGATATTAAAGACGCTGCCCGCCACCGCGCTGCCTTGAGCCGCCACAGCGTTGCGCGCTACATTCGCCACGCGCTTGAAAGCGATGCAGAGATCACAGTGCGCATCGTAGGTAGCGAAGAAGGCCAGGCGTTGAATCGTGACTACCGCCAAAAAGATTACGCCACCAACGTGCTGACTTTCGACTACACGCGCGCGCCGCTGGTCACCGCTGACCTGGTGTTGTGCGCGCCGGTGGTGGCACAGGAAGCGAAAGAAAACAAAAAAACGCTGGCAGCGCATTACGCGCATTTGCTGGTACACGGTACGCTGCATGCACAGGGCTATGACCATGAAACGAGCAGCCTGGACGCCGACGCCATGGAAGCGCGTGAGGCGCAAATTCTTTCTGGCTTGGGCATCAAAAACCCGTATTTTCGATGTTTTTTAGGCATGTTATAGCCCTGTAGACCAATAAATACGGGCGCGAGCAGCTCCTTAAATAATAGTGTTCGCGGGCGTAGTCCACGATCCTGGCAGCCAAAGGCGCAGCTGCACACAAGGTGTGCCTTTGAACTTCATGACGCAAAACTCATCAAAAAAGTTCGACAACACACCAGCCACCATCAAGACCGCACCATGACGTCATTGAACTTGCATTTGTGGCGATACGGCGCCCTGCTGGCAGCCGTCTTCGCTTTTGGCACAACCGTAGCGATGCCCGTTGCCGCACAGACAGGCCCAAGCGCTCTTGAGATTGCCCAATATCAAGGCCTGCATGCAGCGGCGCAAAAAGGCGACGTGGCGCAAATCGAAAAACTGGCCGCATCAAAAGTTGAATCGAAAGCCGCATTAAATGCCAAAGACGGCAACGGCCGAACGCCGCTGCACGTAGCCACTTTTGCGCGGCAACGGGAGGCCATTCGCGCCTTGGTCAAAGCCGGTGCGGACATCAATCTGCTGGACAACGACCGCTACGACGGCATAACCATTGCTGCGGTAGCGGACGACGAAGAAACGCTGCGTTTGCTGCTGGCACTTGGCGCCAACGCGAAGCTGGTCACCAGCCGCTACGACGGCACTGCGCTGATCGCCGCTGCGCACTTGGGCCATGATGGCGTGGTCAAACAACTGATAGCTGCTAGCGCGCCGCTAGACCATGTCAACAACCTGCACTGGACAGCGCTGATTGAATCCATCGTGCTCGGCAATGGCGGCTTGCGCCATCAAGAATGCCTGCGCGCGCTGCTGGCTGCAGGCGCGAGTTACCAGCTGACTGACCGCCAAGGCAACACACCATTGCAGCTGGCCAGGTCGCGTGGCTACCGCGAGATGGTGCAGCTGCTGGAGCGGGCTGGTGCGCGCTGAAGGCAGCTGAAAGCTACTGGGGCGGCCGTTTCAGCTCAGCGTCACCCGCACAAACTTGCGCTTGCCCACCTGCACCACGTACGTGCCTGCATCCAGCTTCAAGCCTTTGTCGCTGACCACGCTGGAGTCGACCCGCACGCCGCCGCCGTCAATCAGTCGGGTCGCGTCACCGCCAGAAGATGCCAGCCCCACGGCTTTAAGCACTGCGCCTATGCCCATGGGCGCGCCGGTGATGGCTCGCTCCTCAATCTCATCGGGCACACCGCCTTTGCTGCGGTTGATGAAGTCTTGTTCTGCTGCATCTGCCAGCGCGGCTGAATGAAACCGGGTGGTGATTTCTTTGGCCAGCGCGACTTTGGCGTCTTTGGGGTTGCGCCCTCCGGCGACTTCAGCCTTCAACGCAGCAATCTCTGCTTCGCTCTTGAACGACAGCAGGGTGAACCACTTCCACATCAGCACATCAGAAATGCTCAGCACCTTGGCGTACATGGTGTTGGCGTCTTCTGAAATACCGATGTAGTTGTTTTTGCTTTTCGACATTTTTTCAACGCCGTCGATGCCCTCTAGCAGCGGCATCGTCAAAATACATTGCGGCTCCTGGCCGTATTCGGTTTGCAGATGCCTGCCGACCAGCAAGTTGAACTTTTGGTCGGTACCGCCCAGTTCCAGGTCGCTTTTGAGTGCCACCGAGTCGTAGCCCTGCATCAGCGGGTACAAAAACTCGTGCACGCTGATGGCCTGCCCAGACTTGAAGCGTTTGTTGAAGTCGTCGCGCTCCATCATGCGGGCCACGTTGTACTTGGCGGCCAACTGAATCATGCCGCGCGCGCCCAGCGGGTCTGACCACTCGCTGTTGTAGCGCACCTCGGCTGTGCCCATGTCCAGCACTAAACGAATCTGGTCAAAGTAGGTCTGTGCATTGGCCTCAATTTGCTCACGGCTGAGTGGCGGACGCGTGCTGTTGCGCCCGGAAGGGTCGCCAATGGTGGTGGTGAAGTCGCCAATGAGCGGAATCACGACATGGCCCATATCCTGGAACTGCCGCATTTTTTTCAACACAACGGAGTGTCCCAAATGCAGGTCAGGCGCGGTCGGGTCCATTCCGAATTTGATGCGCAGCGGGACGCCCGTGGCTTCTGACTTGGCGAGTTTTTTAATCCACTCGTCTTGCGGTATTAGCTCTTCGCACCCACGCAAAGATACGGCCAAGGCGTTTCTTACGGAATCGGTCACCGGGTAATTGGTAACTGGCGAATTTGAAACTTGATGATTCATAAGGGGTTTTTTACACTTTCGGGCATCTGCTGACAGATATACTGATGCCTTTCCTACGGATGGCGCTATTTTAAGTGTCAGGTAGTTTGCCCTGAAATTGACTGTTGCCGGGACCACTGACTTTGATACTTGCCGATCTGATTTCTGCTTCTCACGCCATCGCAGCCAGCTTGCGCCGTCACCCCAAACGGGTCACCGGCAGTTTTGCTGCACTTTTACTGGGCACAGGCGTTACCGCTTTCGGCGTAGCACCATTGGCGCCAGACGCGGCTGACTTGCCAGTGCGCCAGGTGTTTGAGGCAGTGCAAACACTGCCGCTACAAACCCAGCTCGATGCGTTGGCCGACCACGGCTTCAAGTTGTACCGTACCGAGAGCACCCGCAGCAGCGATACCTTTGACACGCTGCTCAAGCGCCTGAACATCAACGACCCGGCAGCAGCAGCGTTTTTGCGCAAAGACATCAATGCCAAAATTTTGCTGGCCGGCCGCGTGGGTAAAAACGTCGCCGCTGAAGCCACTGACACGCAGGCACTGCAAAAGCTGACTTTTCGCTGGCCGGCCGACGATGAAAAACATTTCAACCGCCTAGTAGTAGAGCGCACAGCAGCCGGGCTGGCATCGCGTGTTGAGACTGCTCCTTACGTAGCGAACGCGCGCCTGGCCAGCGGCGTGATTCAAAGCTCATTGTTTGCCGCGACTGATGACGCCGGTATTCCCGACCATGTGGCAACCCAAATTGCCGAGATGTTTTCAACCGAAATCGACTTTCGCAAAGCGCTACGCAAGGGTGACAGGTTTAGCGTGGTTTATGAAACCCTGGAAGCCGATGGCGAGCCCCTGCGAGCTGGCCGCGTGTTGTCGGCTGAGTTTGTTAATGCAGGCAAGGCGCACCAGGCCATGTGGTACCAGGCAGGCGGCGTAGACGCCCAAGGCATTGCCTACAAAGGCGGCTATTACGGTTTAGACGGCAAAAGCCTGCGCCGTGGTTACTTGAGCACCCCGCTTGAGTTTTCGCGCGTGACCAGCGGTTTTTCGATGCGCTTTCACCCGATTGCGAAAAAGTGGCGCGCGCATTTGGGCACTGATTTTGCAGCGCCCACTGGCACGCCCGCCCGCACCGTAGGCGATGGCATCGTTTCATTTGCAGGCGTGCAAGGCGGTTACGGCAACGTGGTGATCATTACGCACCGCAATGGCCACGAAACCCTGTACGCACACCTCAGCAAAATAAATGTGCGGGTTGGCGCTAAGGTCAGCCAGAGCGACACCATCGGGCTGGTCGGCACAACAGGTTGGTCAACGGGGCCGCATTTGCATTTTGAATTCCGCGTGAACGGCGTGCACCAGGACCCCATGACCATTGCCAAGCAAAGCGACACCGTGACGCTGCCTGAAGCCGCCATGACCCAGTTCAAGGTGTTGGCCGCAACGGTGAATTCGCAACTACAGGCTGGCGCCACCATAGGCCAAACCCGGGCAGAGTAGTTCCATGACCGGCCTTTACATTGGCCTGATGTCAGGGACGTCGCTCGATGGTGCAGACGGCGTTCTGGTCGATTTTTCTCAGCCGCAACTTCGGGTCGTGGCCAGCGCAACCACTGCGTTTTCAAACGAGTTTCGCGCCGAGTTGCTGGCGCTGAACAGCCCGTCACACAACGAACTGCACCGCGCCGCGCTGGCAGCCAATCGGCTGGCGGCCCTTTATGGCGGCGTAGTGTCCAAGCTTTTAGACCAAGCTGACAAAGTTGCGGCCGACGTCACTGCCATTGGTGCGCACGGCCAAACCGTCAGGCACCAACCGCAGCAGGGGCACACCCCCGCGGGCACCAGTGCCAGTTACAGCCTGCAGTTAAATAACCCGGCCCTGCTGGCTGAGGTATGCGGCATTGATGTGGTCGCGGACTTTCGCAGCCGCGACGTGGCGGCGGGCGGGCACGGTGCACCACTGGTGCCTGCGTTTCACCGCAGCGTGTTTGGCGCGCCGAATAGCCAGGCGCTGGTGCTTAATGTGGGCGGCATTGCCAATTTGAGTGTTTTGCCAGCGGCGTCGGCACCGGGCGAAGTGCTGGGTTTTGATTGTGGGCCCGGCAATGCGCTGATGGACGCTTGGGCCCAACAGCATACCGGCAAGGCATACGACAACGGCGGCGCTTGGGCGGCTAGCGGCCAGTTAATTGAGCCCTTGTTGGCCAGCTTGCTGGCTGAGCCCTACTTTGCCAAACCGCCGCCTAAAAGTTGCGGGCGAGATTTATTTAGCACTGCGTGGCTGGCTGGCAAGCTGGCGCCGTTTTCGGCTGAAAAACCGCAGAATATTCAATTTACACTAACCGAATTCACCGCAAGGGCTTGTATTACGGGCGCAAGCAGCTATTTAAATGATAGTAAAGAGTTGATCGTTTGCGGCGGCGGTGCGTTTAACTCACACCTGATGCAGCGTTTGCAAGCGGGTTTGCCGTCACTGAAAGTGGTGCCCTCTAGCGTGCATGGCCTGGCGCCTTTGGATGTAGAAGCGGCAGCGTTTGCGTGGCTGGCTCGCCAGACCGTTTTGCGGCTACCGGGCAATTTACCCAGGGTGACCGGCGCGGCAGGGCTGCGCGTGCTCGGTGCGATTTACCCTGCTTGAGCCCGCTCAGGCAACAAAAAACCGCCTCAAGGGCGGTTTCTCTGCATCGTTGAAAGCTTAAGCTGAAAAGCTGGAACCACAACCGCAAGTGCTGGTCGCGTTTGGATTTTTGATCACGAACTGCGCACCTTCCAGATCGTCTTTGTAATCAATCTCAGCGCCCACCAGGTACTGGTAGCTCATGGCGTCAATTAGCAGCGACACGCCGTTTTTAGTCATGGTGGTGTCGTCGTCGTTGGTGATTTCGTCAAACGTGAAGCCGTACGAAAAACCCGAACACCCGCCACCTTGCACGAACACGCGCAACTTCAAATCTGGGTTGCCTTCTTCGGCGATCAGCTCAGCCACTTTGCCAGCCGCGCTGTCGGTAAACACGAACGGATCAGGCATTTGCCCCATTGTGGTTTGGACGTTTTCAGCAACTGCACTCATCGGTAGCTCCAATTTTCTAATCAATACCCAATTTTACCGCATACCCGGCAACCTCGCACGCTGCACGCTATCTGAACGCAAGTAGCCAGTGTGCGCTAATCGCCTAATTTTTAACCGCCTGATTTGTTAGTACTTACTGTCAGCGTGGCTTAGCTTTAACTCAAATGGCGACGACCCAACAAAACTCAAGCCGCCTGAGCATTGCTTGCCGCCAGCTTGAGCATGGGCTTTTCTTCGAAGGTGGCCATGGTGGGCCGCAATTGGCCCGCAATAGCCGCGCCTTGGTGCATTTCAAGTGCCTTGTAAGACACATCGCCCTGGATGTTGGCTTTGGGCTGCAGTTCGAGCAACTCAAACGCGTGCACCGGCCCTGCAACACGGCCATTAATGATGACGTGATCCGCAAAAATTTGCCCGGTAACGCTGGCTGTTTCGCTGATCACCAAAATGCTGGGCGAGCCTTCTGCGGCGCGAATGTCGCCAATTACCTCACCATCAACTCGCAAACCGTCGGTAAAACGGATGTTGCCTTCAATACAGCTGCCCGTGGCAATCAGGCTTTTGATGGGGGGCTGCTTTTTTTTGCCGAACATAAGAACTCCTGAACTGGTTAGGGCCGATCCGTAGGCGGACTGGATGAAAACTTGAAGGTTTGAACCGAGCGGGTCGCCGACCCCTCTGTTACTTTAGCAGTCGCTGTTTTTACCACGACTTGCGGGGGCAGATCCAGCACGCCCTCAATGCGGCGGTACTGTTTGAACTGCAGCGCCTGTGCGCCGCCAGGTAGCGTGGCCGTCCAGGGTTTGCCGGCCAATGACCCGTTAAGCGTTACCTCAAGTTTGCCATTAAAGTCAGCTGCGCCCTTGACTGGCTGAATCACCAGCACCTGCCAGCGCAATTGCGACGCCGACACCAGCTCGGCCTGCACGCTGCGAATCGACACGCCGTCGCTGCCGCTAGCAGGCAACAGCTTTTCAAAAAAGCCCAAATCATCGCGCAGCAGTCGGTTGTCTGATTCAAGTTGCTTGAGCTGCCCCATCATTTTATCGAGCGCCGCTTTGTCGGCGGCCAGCAGGCTGCCCGAAGTGTTGGCCACCGTCTGCGCTTTGTCGCGGTCTGATCGCAGCTGCGTGACTTCTGCACGCAATGAAATCAGCTCTTCTTTGGCATTGCCATCCAGCCCGGCGATATCTTTGCCAATTTCAAAGGTCCACAGCGCAATGGCCGCTGAAAAACCCAGCACTACGGCGCCTAGCATCCAGCGCACTGGCCACGGCAATGCGCTGCGCACCGCCATGCGCGGCGCGCTGATCGTCAGTCGGCGGCGAAATAATCTGAATTTCAATGTTGGCGGGGTGACGGCGCCAAGCAGGCAGCGCACCCAAAAAATGCAAGAACACTATTGTGCGCCCAACGAAGGGCGCCATAAAAAATGCCGCTGGGCAAAAGCGCAGCGGCATTTTTGGGCAGCAAAGCCGAATCGGCTTTTTGCGACTAAGCGGATATCTATTATCGCTTGCTGAACTGCTTGCGACGGCGCGCTGAGCGGAAACCGACCTTTTTACGTTCAACTTCACGTGCATCACGGGTTACAAAACCGGCCTGGCTCAGCGCTGGCTTTAAGGCTGCGTCGTAGTCAATCAATGCGCAGGTAATGCCGTGGCGAACTGCACCTGCCTGGCCTGACTCACCGCCGCCGTGCACGTTGACCATGATGTCAAACGTTTCAACGTGGTTGGTCAAAAACAGGGGCTGGCGGCAAATCATGATGGACGTTTCACGACCGAAAAACACGCGAATGTCTTTCTCATTGATCATGATTTGGCCGGTGCCTTTTTTAATGAACACACGGGC
>JANOWB010000160.1:0-14635 GCA_031417695.1 Polaromonas sp. | reverse complement strand
GACGCCAAACGCCACAACCGCACGGTGCGGCCGGCAAACACCCCACTGAAGCCGCCATAAATCACACCAATGCCGTAGCTAAAAGCGGGGTGATGCAGCACATCAGGCCGCATGGCAGACGTGATTCCCACGACGTATTTGGTGATAAAAATGCCCAGCATTAAAACTAGCGGCACCCAAGTGCCGGGCAGCTCGACGCGCTGCGTCCAGGTGTTGTAGCGGGTCAAGGGGTTTAGCGACTGCTGCGCGGCAAGCGTTGCGGCGACTGCAAGTGAGCAGCCCCAGGTGACCAGCAACGTACCGACCAAGCCAAATACAGACACCGTGCCATAAAGCGACAAGCCGAGCATGGCCAGCGTGATCAGCGTGACACGGCGCAAGCTGCTGGTGCCTGGCAGCGCTTGCTTCAGGCCAAGCCAGGTTATCAGCGCAAAGACAGCCCAAACCCATATCGGCGTGTGGGAAATGATTTGAATAATCATAAAAACTCCTTGTGTAATTTAGGAAATGCAGTTAAATCAGCGCCAGCCACTGACGAAACACTAAGTTGCCCAAGTAGCGGTTCGGCAGCAGCGTAAAAACCCCAGCTACCAGACACGCGCTGATGTACAGCTTTTGCATGGCTGCGCGGTGGCTCGCAATATTGCCTTTGGCCAGCGATTGGAAAGCCCGAAACAGGAAGTAGAAAGTCACCGGTACAAATACGTGAATAGGCGTGTAGCCTGCAAGGTTGGGCAACCCGTAGTCGCGGATAAAGATGGCGGAAATAGCGGCCACCACCATCATGGTTACCCAGCCGTAGCCAAAAGCCCGGTGCAGCTTGGGCCGCTGGGTTGCGCCTTTGCGTGCCCACAAAGCAACCGGGCCCAGTGCAATGGCTGCAAGCGCGGCGGTCATGTGAACGGCTATCAAGGGGGTGAGTTGCATGGTGGGCCTTGTGTGTGGATGGCCTGAACTTTGCCTTTGGCGCGCCCTTGCAGCAACCGCAATGCGACGAAACGCCGAAATGGCGCGTGAACGGTGCTTTAGGGCGTGCAAACTGCCAGCTCCGCTAAACCTGCCAGCGATAATCAGCGCTCAACACTGGAGTTTTACTTGGACCACTTGAACATTGCCCTGCTAGCCAAAGCCGCCATCATGGGCATCGTTGAGGGGTTGACTGAGTTTTTGCCGATTTCATCAACCGGGCATTTGATACTGGCAGGCGCACTGCTAGGCTTTGACGATGAAAAAGCCAAGGTGTTTGACATTGCGATTCAAACCGGGGCCATATTTGCCGTGATCTTGGTGTACTGGCAAAAAATCCGCAGCACGCTTGTCGCGCTGCCAACTGACAAACAAGCCCAGCAGTTTGCGCTGAACGTGTTCATTGCGTTTGTGCCTGCCGTGGTGCTGGGTCTGCTGTTTGGCAAAGCCATCAAGGCCAATTTGTTCACGCCCACCGTGGTGGCCAGCACGTTCATCATCGGCGGCTTCATTATTTTGTGGGCTGAAAAGCGCCACGCCAATAACCCGGCGCTGGTGCGGGTTGACTCGGTCGACACCATGAGCTGGAAAGACGCGCTAAAAGTCGGCCTGGTGCAATGTCTGGCCATGGTGCCCGGCACCAGCCGAAGCGGCGCCACGATTATTGGCGGCATGCTGCTGGGTTTGTCGCGCAAAGCAGCAACTGATTTTTCATTCTTTTTGGCCATGCCCACATTGATTGGCGCAGGTGTTTACAGCCTGTACAAAGAACGCGCGCTGCTATCAAGCGCGGACGTGCCGATGTTTGCCGTGGGGCTGGTGTTTGCGTTTTTTAGCGCCTGGCTGTGCATACGCTGGCTGCTGCGCTACATATCGACGCACAGCTTTGTGCCGTTTGCCTGGTACCGCATTGTGTTTGGCTTGGTGGTGCTAGCCACGGCCTGGAGCGGCTTGGTGACATGGGCTGCTTAATGTGTTTTGAATCGCCATGAGGCGTTTTTCACCAAAAATAGTAGTTGTAGCCCGTATTTTATGGGCGCAAGCAGCTATCACAACTGTAGCGTTTGCCGCGCCACAAGAAGTCGCCATTAACTCGGCTGACGGCAAGTTGAGTATTCCTTCGTTTTGGTTTGCAAGCCCTGCGGACAACGCGGCGCCTCGCCCGGTCATTATTGGTTTGCATGGCTGCGGTGGGCCGCTAGATGCCAACGGCAACCTGTCGCCATTTTTAGCTCGCTACGCCGCTTACTTCAATGCTGAGGCGTATCATTTTTTAGTGCCCAACAGCTTTGCAGCGCGCGGTGAAAAGTCAATTTGCGCCACGCCCAATGCGCGTCGCACCATCACTGAGCTTGACCGACGCGCAGACGTGTTTGCCGCCATGGCCTGGCTGGCTACGCAGCCCGGTGTAGACATGACCCGCGTGGCGGTGGTGGGTTGGTCGCACGGGGCGCAAACTGTGCTCAATGTTATGGATGCCAGTGACCCCTGGGTTGCGGCGCAGCCTCGTAAGCTCTTGGCGGCAGTTGCTTTTTACCCGGGCTGCTTTGGCATGTTAAAAAATGCCCGCTACAAGTTGTCTGCGCCGCTGCTGCTGATGGCCGGTGAGCTAGACAACTGGACGCCTGCTAAAAACTGCGTGACTTTTCATGAGCGGGTGCAAGCCGGGGCTGGCGCACCTTTTGACCTCGAGGTGTACCCCGGCAGTTACCACGGCTTCGACAGCTTGTCGAAGGTAGCAGAGCGCTCTGGCCTGGGCAACACCGCCAGCGGCAAAGCCATGGTGGGCGGCAACCCTGATGCACTGAAAGCGTCGCATCAACGGCTGTTTGATTTTTTAGCGCTGCACTTTGCTTTGCCTCTGCAGCTGACAAGCCCGCAGCGGCTGGGCGTTGTGCCGTAGCGCCGTAGCGCTCAGGCGGCCACCGTCACATCAGCATGCTGGTGAGCTCGGCATGAATGGCAGCAGCGGTCACCAGCGGGTTTTCAATGGGGAACAGGTGGCTGCCGTCGACCATTCGCACGCGGCCCTCGGTGATTCGCTTGGTCATCGCCAGCCCGACTTTTTTAACTTCAATTGATTGCCGGCCACCAATAAACGCCACGGGGCACTGCGGCGGGTGGCTGGCCATCAGTTGGCCCATGTTGTCGGGCAGGCAGTTATAAATGGCGGTTTCAATGTCGCGGTCAAAAGCCAGGCGGCGCAAGTCTCCATCGACAAAAGTGCCGTTTTCAACATAGCGGTGAATGGCTTCATCGTCCCAGGCGGCAAACCCTTTTTTAGCGCGAAAGTGCCAAAACACTTCTTCTTTTGACAGCCATTTGCGTTTGCGTCTTTTGCTGATGTTTCCTGGCCCCAACCTGCCGACCAGCCCGGTGAGTTTTGCCATGCCCACCATTTGCGCGCGCCAGCCGCTGATGATGGGTGAGTCCAGCAGCACCACGCCGCGCAATGCGCCCCCGGCCAGGCCAGGGTGTTTGGCTGCGCACATCAAACTTAAAAATCCGCCCAGAGAGTGACCGACCAACACCACTGGCGCACCGGTTGTCTGTGCTTGCAACGTTGAAAAATCCGCCAGCTGCTGCACCAAGTGTGGCCAGTTGCTGGTGACTGGATACGCGGGGTCGTGGCCAATTTTTTCAATAGCGCGAACGGTGTAGCCGCGCGCCTCAAGCAGAGCAGTCATGGCCCCATAAGTGCTGGCCGGAAAGCTGTTGCCGTGCGAAAAAACAATTACCGGCCTGGGGGGCAGCTTGGGCGCCCTTTGCAGGCTGGTTGATTTGAGCTTGCTCGAATGTGCGTGGCGCGCCATTTAAATCAGCTTTTGCTCAGGCGATGAGATTTTGCGCAGCGGCTGGTTGCGCGTCAGTGGCGTTAGCAGCGGCACTTGGGTGCTGCCGCCGTTCCACATCGGGTCTTCAATGCTGTCAAACACCTCGCGCAGCTTGGTGCCCCAGTTGTCGTGCAGCATTTTGAAATACGGGTTGTCTGCGTCAATGCAAACGACTTTGTCGCTGTGAAAAGCGTCGACTTCATACACCACCATGTCTAGTGGCAAGCCAACCGACAGGTTCGACTTGAGGGTTGAATCCATCGACACCAGCGCGCATTTGGATGCTTCTTCAAGCGGCGTAGCGGGCGTAATCACGCGGTCAAGCACCGGCTTGCCGTACTTTGACTCGCCAATTTGAAAGTAGGGCGTTTCAGGTGTGGCTTCAATGAAGTTACCCGCTGAATAGACCTGAAACAGGCGCATGCCTTCGCCCGTGATTTGCCCGCCAAAAATCATCGACACATTAAAGTCAACGCCTGACTGCTTGAGGTCTTCAGCGTCGCGCTCGTGCACGCGGCGTATGGCCGAGCCCAACACCCGAGCGGCGTCAAACATGCTTTTGGCGTTCCAGATTGTGATGGGCGGGCCACCTTCATGGTCTTTGAGCTGCTCAACCTGCAAAATTTCGCGCACCGATTGCGAGATAGACAAATTGCCCGCCGACAGCAGCACCATGAAGCGGTCGTTCGGCTTTTCATAAATGATCATTTTGCGGAAGGTGCTGATTTGGTCCAGGCCCGCGTTGGTGCGCGAGTCTGACAAAAACACCAGCCCGGCATTGAGTTTGATGGCGACGCAATAAGTCATGCTTTTTTACTTGTTTTGATTAGCGTTGATGAGCGTTGATTCAGCGTTGATTCAGCAGTTTTTTGAGTTGGTACAGCGCGTCAAGCGCTTCGCGCGGGCTCAACGCGTCGGGGTCAATGTTAACTAAAGCTCTATCGACCGCGCTGGGCTCGCTCGCAATCACTTCAGGCGGCGCGGCAAACAGATCAATTTGGGCGCGCGCATCGGTTTGCTGCGCCTCCAGTGCGCTCAGCGCGTGGCGTGCGTGGTTGACGACCGCGCCCGGCACGCCCGCCAGTTTGGCCACCGCAATGCCGTAGCTTTTGCTCGCCGGGCCCGGCTCGATGTGGTGCAAAAACACGATGTTGCTGCCCGATTCAACCGCGCTGACATGCACATTGACTGCGCCGTGGTGCTGCGCGGGGAATTCGGTCAATTCAAAATAATGCGTGGCGAACAGCGTGAAGGCTTGGGTTTTGTTGTGCAAATAAGCTGCAATGCCGCCGGCCAGAGCCAGCCCGTCAAAGGTCGATGTGCCGCGGCCAATTTCGTCCATCAACACCAAACTGTGTGGCGTGGCGGTGTGCAAAATTTGCGCGGCCTCTAGCATTTCCAGCATGAAGGTGGACTGCGCATTGGCCACGTCATCAGCCGCGCCAATACGAGTATGAATCGCGTCAATCGGCCCGAGGCGGCAAGCCGTTGCAGGCACGTAGCTGCCGACACTGGCCAGCAGAACAATCAGCGCAACTTGGCGCATGTAGGTGGACTTGCCGCCCATGTTGGGGCCGGTGATCACTTGCATGCGCTGCTTGGCGTGCAGCGCGCAGTCGTTGGCAATAAAGCTGCCGCTGGTGGTCTCAAGAAGCCGCGCTTCCACTACCGGGTGGCGGCCCTGGGTGATGTCTATGCAGGGTTGACTCACGAAGGTTGGGGCTGCCCAACCCAGGGTTAGCGATCGTTCAGCCAGAGCGCAAAGTGCGTCTAGCGTGGCAATGGCTCTGGCCAGTTTGCTCAGCGCGGGGATAAAGATTTGCAATTCATCAAGTACTTGCTCGTATAAAAACTTTTCACGTGCCAGCGCGCGCTCTTGCGCCGACAGCGCTTTGTCTTCAAACGCTTTTAGCTCAGGCGTAATAAAGCGCTCCGCGTTTTTAAGGGTCTGGCGGCGGCGGTAATCGTCAGGCACCTTGCTGGCCTGGCCTTGCGTGACTTCAATATAAAAGCCGTGAACCTTATTGAACTGCACGCGCAAATTGGTGATGCCGGTGCGCAGCTTTTCGCGGCCTTCAAGGTCGAGTAAGAACGCATCGCAATTGGTTTGAATGCCCCGTAGCTCGTCAAGGTCAGCGTCGCAGCCGTGGTTGATCACGCCGCCGTCGCGCACCAGTGCAGCGGGCTCGTCGAGTAGAAAACGCCCAAGCAACGTGGCGCAGCCTTCTGGGGGCCTTAAATCAGCAAAAACAGTGCTTAAAAGTGCCGATTGACCAATAGATACGGGCGCGAGCAGCTCTGTTTTTAATAGCGTTTGAGTAAGTGCCGCCAGCTCGCGCGGGCGTACCTGGCGCAGTGCAATGCGGGCGGTGATGCGTTCTACATCACTGATGCCTTTGAGCTGGGCGCGAAGTGATTGCTGCAAGCCGCTGCGCAAATGGGTGATGGCTTCTAATCGTTCGGTGGCTTCAGCCCGGTCACGACGCGGCTGTAGCAGCCAGCTTTTTAAAGCGCGGCTGCCCATGCCAGTAGTGCAAGTATCAAGCAGTGAAAACAGCGTGGGCGAGTCTTCACCGCGCAGGGTTTGCGTTAACTCAAGGTTGCGGCGTGTGGTTAAGGGCAAGTCAATCAACTCGTCAGAACGCACGACCTGCAGCGCTTGTATGTGCGGCAGCGTGCGGCCCTGCGTGTGCTCGGCGTAGCCCAGCAGGGCGGCGGCTGCAGCGTGGGCTTGGTGCAGCGCTTCGGCGTGCCAAGACGAAAGCGAGGCGACCTTGAGTTGATCCAGTAAACGTCGCGCGCCAAGCGTTGCATCAAACTGCCAGGCGGCCCGCGCGGCCATTGCGCAAGTCGCGGTTTTTAATCGCGCTTCAAAGGCGGGCGTTACCTCGACGTTATAAATCAGCTCGCTAGGCGCAATGCGGGCAACCCAGGCTTCCAGCTCGTCAGCGGCACATTCAGCCAGGCTTATTTGACCTTGCGTGACCGAAAGCCAGGCAAGGCCGCAAGTATTGCGCGCGCCCTGATGCACGGCCAGCAGCACGGACTCTGTTTTGTCGCCCAGCAACTCAGGGTCTAGCAGCGTGCCGGGTGTGACCACGCGCACCACTTTGCGCTCTACTGGGCCCTTGCTGGTGGCCACATCGCCAATCTGCTCACAAATCGCCACCGACTCGCCGAGTTTGATCAGTTTGGCCAGGTAGCCTTCAAGCGAATGAAAAGGCACGCCCGCCATCAAGATAGGCTCGCCATTAGTCGCACCACGCTTGGTCAGCGTGATGCCCAGCAGCCGCGAAGCCTTTTCAGCATCAGCAAAAAACACCTCGTAAAAGTCACCCATGCGGTACAGCACCAGCGTGTCGGGGTACTCGGCCTTGATGGCCAGGTACTGCCGCATCATGGGCGTGTGGGCTGAAGGGGGAGCGGCTTGCTCGGTGTGTAAAGAGTTTTTGTCTAGCATCGGCAAACAACAGTCATACGGCGTGGGCAGTGGCGTGCTAATGGCAAAACTTGCTGCATAAACCGCATTGTCTCTTGTTGCTGGCCTTAGCTAAAAACGGATGCTGGCTGAGGTTTTGCCGGGCTCTACCCAGACCTGCTTGGGCTGGTAAGACACCACCAGCGTCTTTTTGAACTCTGCGGGCAAGCGCAGCGTGACATTGGCCATGTCTTTGGGGTTGTTTGACTGTGCTTCGGCGCGGATTTCAGACTGAGCGGCGTGTGCATGATCTTTTGCGCCAGTGACCGCTTCCATAGCCCGCTGCTGCAAGGCTTTTTGCGCACCAACGGCGTCGGGCCAGGCCCACTGGGTGAGTGGCGCGGTTTTGCCGCTGGCAAGCACCAGCTGCGTGCCCAGTTGCAGTTTGCGCTGGGCCGCGAGTAGCTGCGCCGCAAAAACGTTGGGCGGCATGGCAGAGTGCTGCAGCGCAAACTCATGAAACAGCATGTGCGGTGCCAGCGCTTGGTGCAGCACCGACCCGTAATCTACAAAAAACGTCACCGCGATGTGCTGGTTGTCTCGCAGTACCAGCGTTGCGCGGCTGGCTTGCAGTTCATGGGCTTGCGCGTTGCTTGCCACTGACAACAGAGCCAGCCAAAAAATCCAAATTTTCATGTGCCTGTATTTTTTAGCGGCAGTACGTCGTGCTGGGCTGGGTTGCTTTACCTGCGCTGTCGGTGAACTGGAAATTCCAGCAGGCGGTCTTTCCGGCGTTCTTAACCAGGGCCGCGCTTAGTTCGGCATCAAGCAGTTGCTTGAACCGGATGTTGTACGAGCCCGGCGCGTTGGCATAGCTGTCTGTGCCAATTGTGTTGGTGGTGAATGCCTGCGCGGATTTGAAATTCATAACTTGGTAGTCGTCAGCGGCCAAAGTCACATCTACAACTGTCGCAGGAAATGGCGGGTCAACAGGCGGTTTGCGCAGCGGGGTGAATTTGGCGCCTTGGTTCACCCGGTCTGGGCTGGGTGTGCCGCGAAAGCACGACAACACGTAGGGCGAATCATTGGTCACGTGGTAGCTGTAGCCGGTAGGGCCGTTGGGTACGGCAAGAGTGTTGCCACCGCAAATGGTGTCGCGGGTGGCGGTGGTGCCGTCCGGGTTGTTATAGCCGTAAATGGCAAAGCCATCGAGTGCCCAGCCCAGCGGGTGAGTGTCCCAGTAATTGGCTGCCTTCTGGCCCGCCATCAGGCACGTGGGTGCGGCATGGTAGTGGTAATCGTCGGCGCGGCCGGCATGGCCGTTGCAGTTATCCAGCTCCCCCGCTAACTTGGTGTCGCCGTTTGTGCAGCCACCCTGTTTGCACGGGTTAAAAATCGGCACGCCATTAATGGCCACACCAATTGGGCCGTCAACCGCGCTGGTGGTAGTTGCGGCGATGGCTGGGGCCAGTGGAATCTTCCAGCCATTGGTGCCCAGAAAGTTTTGCGCCACAGGCACTTGCAAGTTAGTCGCGGCAATGCCGCCCATCATGGGGTGCGTAGCGAGGCCGTTGGACGCGATGTAGGCGTAGCTGGTGTCGCAAGTCGATGTCGCCACGCCCGTGGTGGACGCTGTTAAAGAGTCCGCTACAAACTGGCAATTGGCAGAAGTTGTAGGGGTTGTAGGCGTCGTGGTGCCGCGTGCGTAACTCAGGTTCAAAGCAGAAGACGCCAGCGTAATAGACGCGATGGCGTTGGTCAGGGCGCTGCCACTGAGCGCATTAGCGGCACCTGCAAAGCTGGGCGATGCAGACAGCGCATACAGCGTGAAGGTGTATTCCTTCAAGCCAGGGCCTTGCGAGCAGGGCGCCTGGTAGGCGGCCAAGGGGCCATCACTGCCCACGCCTGCGGTGCCCACACCGCTGGTGTTGCGTGCCAGGCTGGTGGCGGTTGCGGGAATGCCAGACAACACCCAGCTGTATTTGAGGGTGCCCGCCGTTGGAACAGTGGTCATCAGCAGGGCGAATTCTTTGGTGCCCGCAGGTGCATTGGCCCACGCCAGTGGTGGCGAAGAGCTGGTGCCGTCGCAGGTGTAATCGCTGGGCAACAAGCCGCCCGCAGCGCCCACGCTGCTGGTCAGCGTAAAGTCAGTGCTGGGTGTGACCACGTCAGTAGCAGCAACCGCACTTGCGCCTGAGCTACCGCCGCCACCGCAGGCTACCAGCGCGATTGAAATGAGGCACGCTGCGAGGCAGGTGGCGGTGATGATTTTTCTCATAAAACCTCTTGGATGGGTGTGAATGCCGGTGTCTGGCTGCCAGCTGATATCTGCCATTTGTTGCGTATACCTTAATGTAGGCAAAAGTACGGTTTGCTCAATGACATCTTTGTCATGGTCAGCATCGATTTATTTGCCCGCAGCTTTGACCAGTGGCCTGCATGTTAAAGCGTCAGCTGAAGCTTGACGACATCGGGTGCGCTGGCTTTTAACACCAGGTCGCCGCCGTGCGCCCGCGCAATTTCACGCGACAGGCTAAGGCCCAGCCCGCTGCCTTCAATGCTGCGGTTGCGGGACGCCTCACCCCGGTAAAAGCGGTCAAAAAATCGCGCCCGCTCGGCTGGGCCAATTCGCGCGCTTGAATTGGCAACCACCACTTCGATGCCGCCAGGCACAGTGTTGGCGCTAATCCTGATTCGCCCGCCCGGGCTGCAGTACCGCACGGCATTGCTGATCAAGTTATTCATCAACTGCTGCAGCAGTACTTTGTCGCCTTGCACAAACAGGCGGCGGTCAATGGCGCACTGCAGCGTTTGACTGCTGAGCAGCATTTGCGCATCGCTCGCCAGCTCATCGAGCAAGCGGGTCAAATCAATGGCTGAGCGCTGCAGAGTCAATACGCCTGCATCGGCTTGCGACAGCAGCAGCAGCTTTCGCGTAATGGCGGCCAGGCGGCCCACCTCGTCTTGCAAGCCGACCAAATCTGCCTGAAGGGCAGGCGAGCTTGACCGGCCCAAGGCTTGTTCAATGCGGCCTTGCAAAATCGTCAGCGGCGTTTTGAGTTCATGCGCTGCGTCGCTTGAAAACCGCGAAGCTTGCTGAAAACTTTTTTCCAGCCGGGCCAGCATGGTGTTGTAAGCGTCAATCAGCACCACAAACTCGCGGTCTTCGCCGCGCGTGGGCAGGCGGGTGTTGAGGGCGTTTTGCGTCACACCCGACATCGCGCCGCGCATTCGATTAACAGGGCGCATCGTCAGCGACGACAGGCTCCATGCGCCCAGTGCGGTCAGTACCAGTGCCAACGGCGCAACGATTTTCAGCGCCTGTTTAAAAGCACCTTGCAGCTCCCCCTTGGTGGCTGCCAAGTCCACCGCTATAACGCCGCGTGCTGCGCCGGCAGTGACGCGCGCAGCACGCCATTGTTGATCTTGTGCTTCGAACGTGGTCAACGCGCAGCTTGCTTTTTGAGGCGCTGCCCCGGGCGCTCGGATTTCAGGTGGTTCGGGCTGTCCGGGAGGCCTCGGAGGGCGGGGTGCCACAGCGCTGCTCGGCTGGGTCGGGCTGGGCAGTGGCTTGGCGATCAGGTCGTCTAGCGTGAGCGCTTCGAGCAAGGCGGGCTTCCAGTGCGCGCCGTCAAGCACCAGCGCGTTGCGCCAATTGGCCGATTGCGAATTGAACATGGGGCTGTTCAGCGGCGGGCCACTTGCGCCTGATTCCAATTTCACCATCAGTTGCGCGGCTTGGGTGAGGCGCAGCTTACCCAGCAGGTCAGCCTCTAGCCTGGCCATGCTTTCGTCTTTCATGGGTTGCGTGGCCACGCGCCGCGCTTCCGTACACAGCCGGTCGTCAAGCCGCTCAACTTCATAGGCAAGCACCCGTATCCACCCCACCAGCAGTACCGCGCTAAGCGCCAGGCTCACGACAATTGCTGCAATCACAAACAGACGGGTGCGAAACGATACGGTCATGGTTTTCTGAAACGATACCCCGTGCCGCGTACCGCCTCAATGCTGGTCAAGGCGTCGCCCGCGCTGGGCAAATCGGCCATTTTCGCCCGAATACGCTTGATGCACACGTCCACCACGTTGGTGCTCGGGTCAAAGTCGTAGCCCCACACGTGCTGCAAAATTTGGCTGCGCGTGAACACCTCGCCCGGTGATCGCATCAGGTATTCAAGCAAACTGAATTCACGAGTGGTCAGCTCAATGGACGAATCGCCGCAACTTGCCTCGCGGGTAATGCGGTCAAGCTTCAGGCTACCTACCTGCAACAGGTTTTGCCGATCGCCGTCGAGCCGACGCCGCAGCGCATTCAAGCGGGCGGCCAGCTCTTCAACAAAAAAGGGTTTGGCCAAGTAGTCATCAGCGCCAAGGTTCAAGCCTTCAATGCGGTCGCCTAGCTCGTTGCGTGCAGTCAGCAGCATTACCGGGGTGGTGATGCCGCTGGCCCGCATGGCTTTAAGAATCGACAGCCCGTCGCGGCCCGGCAGCAAGATGTCCAGGACCACCACATCAAAGTTGCCGTTAGTGGCCTGCTCAAGGCCCTCGTTGCCGTCAGTGCAGTGACTAACGCTAAAGCCGCGTGAGGTTAGCCCGGAACAAACAAAGTCGGCAATTTTTTGTTCATCTTCAACCAGCAGAATTCTCACCGGTGGCTACTTGCTTGGCGGCGCGGGCGGCGCGCTGCCGTTGCCTGGGCGCGGTGGCGGCGGGTCCAGCTGGTCGAGCTTGGCGGGGCTAAAGCCTGCTGCGTTCATGGCCGCGTCAAGCGCCGGGCTGCGGGGCAAGCCTGAATCACGCAGCGTGCGCTTGATCAGCTTGGCATCATCGGCAGTCAAGCTGGCTGGCTTGTACGGCGCCAATACCTTGGTGACGATGGCGAGCTGGGCCGTGGTGAGTGCCGGCGCAGTTGCGCCTTGGGGCGCGCTGGCAGTGCTTAATGGTGCTGCCTGTGCGCTGGCACCGCTGGCTGCGCGTGCGGGCGGGGGACTTTGGCTATAAGCCGCACTGGCGAGCAAAGCGCTCGCAACCAAAACGGGCACAGTCAGTGCGGCGGATTTAACGATCATCATGAAAGCCTTTCTTGTGCCTGAGCAAGCGAGCGGACAGGCATGATTAGGCACTGCAAACAGACAGAGTCGATGACATTGTTGTCATCGACGCGACGCTTAAGCCGAAAGATTTAAAACGGAGCGTCTGGGGTGGGGTGGGGTTGCGCGGGCTTGATGCGGCGCGGCTTGGCAGTTAGCGTGGGTTTGGCCACAATCGATTTAGCAAACGCGGTTTCAGCGGTTTGGCCATCTTGGGCAGGTGCTGTGTCTGCTATTGGCCTACCAACAGACGTTTTCTTTGCCTTGGGTGCAGGCTCAAACTGGCTGTATTTGGCTAACGTGGTCACCATTTGTCCGTAAACGCGCGGGTTGGCAGCTACGCATTCACCGACGTGCAAAAAGTCAGAATCGCCGGTGTAGTTGCCCACCAGCCCGCCTGCTTCAGTAATTAAAAGCGAGCCTGCCGCCACGTCCCAGGGCTTGAGGCCACTTTCAAAAAAGCCGTCGCTAAAACCGGCGGCCACATACGCCAAATCTAGCGCAGCTGCGCCGGGGCGGCGCACGCCAGCAGTTTGCGAAATGATTTCACCCAGCATGGCCAGGTGTTGTTTGAGTTTGTTGCCGGGCTGGTAGGGAAAGCCGGTAGAAATCAGGCAGTCTTGCAGGCGGCTGCGCTTGGACACGCGAATGCGGCGGTCGTTCATGTAGGCGCCGCGGCCCTTGGTGGCGCAAAAAATATCGTTGCGAGTCGGGTCGTACACCACGGCTTGTTCAATTTTGCCTTTGACTGCCAACGCAATCGACACGCAGTAAATAGGAAAGCCGTGAATAAAATTGGTGGTGCCGTCGAGGGGGTCAATGATCCACACAAAGTCAGAGCCCGCTGCGCCGTGTTCGCTGCCTGATTCTTCGGCCAATATGCCGTGGGTGGGGTAGGCGGTGAGCAGCGTTTCAATGATGGCGGCTTCGGCTTTTTGGTCGATGTCCGTCACAAAGTCGTTGATTTGCTTGGTCGATACGCGAACTGATTCAACGTCCAGCGCGGCGCGGTTGATGATGGCGCCAGCGGCGCGTGCGGCTTTGATGGCCACGTTGAGCATTGGGTGTAGATTGGCCGACATAGATTTTGGGAAAGAGCAGAGGAAGGCTGTAATCCGACAATCGGAGGCAGCGACAATAGTGATTTTACCTTGCCACTTGGCAGTCAAGCCCTTGAAAACCCGTTTTATCCTGATCAACACCAGCCACGCAGGCAATGTGGGCGCTGCGGCGCGCGCCATGAAAGTCATGGGCTTTGACGACCTGGTGCTGGTGGCACCGCGCTGGGCCAACGTGCTGCGGCGTGAAGAAACCATTCAGCGGGCCAGCGGTGCGCTGGATGTTTTGAAGAATGCGCGGATTGTGGACACGCTGGAAGAAGCGTTGGATGGCATGACCCACCTGTGCGCTACTGCCATGACGCCGCGTGACTTTGGTCCGCCCACTTTGTCACCACGCCAGCATTTCAATTTGCTATTAAATCAGGAGCTGTTTGTACCCGAATTTGTTGGGCTAGAAGCTGATCTAATGCCTGAAAATGGCCTAAAAACGGCTAAAAATACAGAAATACCCGAAGGCGTGGCTTTTCTGTTCGGCTCTGAACGCTTTGGCATGCAAAACGAAGACGTGTACCGTTGCAACGTGGCTCTGAGTATCCCGACGAATCCAGATTTTGGTTCGCTCAATCTGGCCGCTGCGGTGCAATTGATTGCTTATGACTGGCGTGAGGCGCTGGGTGGTTTTAATGTGCAAGCTGCCACGCTTGAGCCCAAGCTGGCCGATGCCAAAGAAATCGCCGGAATGCTGAAGCACGTCGAAGAGGCTTTGGTGGCGATTGACTTTTTAGACCCCGCTGCGCCTAAAAAACTCCTGCCACGGCTCAACCAGCTGGTGAATCGCGCACAACTGAGCCCGGAAGAAATCCACATCCTGCGCGGCATTGCGAAGATGATGATCAAAAAAGCGCCTTCAGCAGACATCGCCCCAGACCACTAAACTCAAGCTCATGTTTTCACGCCTACGTTCCGACATCGCCTGCATCCTTGACCGCGACCCAGCCGCCCGCACCACCTGGGAGGTGCTGACCTGCTACCCCGGCTTGCATGCGCTGGTGCTGCACCGCCGCGCGCACTGGTGCTGGAACAACGGCTTCAAGTGGCTGGGGCGCTTTATCTCTCACATCGCGCGCTGGTTGACGGGCATTGAGATTCACCCCGGCGCAAAAATTGGCACCTGTGTGTTTTTTGACCATGCCATGGGCGTGGTGGTGGGTGAAACCGCCGAGATCGGTGACGGCTGCACGATTTACCAGGGAGTGACGCTGGGCGGCA
>JANOWB010000159.1:0-1958 GCA_031417695.1 Polaromonas sp. | reverse complement strand
CAGTTTTTTGCGCTGCATGATGCGCCACGACAGCCAGTTCATGTTGTAGGCAATCACCATCGGGCGTTTGAACAGCGCGGCTTCAAGCGTGGCGGTGCCGCTGGCAATGAGCGTCACATCACAGGCGGCTAATGCTGTGTGCGACTGTCCGTTGAGAATCTGCAGGTTTTGCACACCGACCTGCGCGGCAATACGTTCAATCTCAGGCTTTAAAGCGGCTATGGCGGGCACTATAAATTTAATAGCTGCTCGCGCCCGATTTATATGGGCTGCAGCCTGAAAAAACCGCTTGGCAAGGTATTGAATCTCTGAAGGGCGGCTGCCCGGCAAGATGGCGATAACGGTGTCTTCTGCGTTCAATCCCAACTGCTGGCGGGCCGCGGCGCGGTCTGGCTGCATGGGGATGACGTTGGCCAACGGGTGGCCCACATAGGTGGCTGCAATGCCGTGCTCGGCTAGCAAAGCCACTTCAAACGGAAAAATGCAAAGCACGTGGCTCACACTGCGGCGGATTTTTTCTACCCGGTCTGCCCGCCAAGCCCAGACGGACGGGCAAACGAAATGGACGGTTTTGATGCCTTTTGCTTTTAGGGCGGCTTCCAGGTCGAGGTTGAAGTCTGGCGCGTCAACACCAATAAAAATATCGGGTGGATTGGCCAGCAAGCGGGCCTTAAGTTGCTCTCGGATTCCGACAATTTCGCGGTAGTGGCGCAGCACCTCGACATAGCCGCGCACAGCCAGCTTGTCGCTGGGCCACCCGGCGTCAAAACCAATAGCCGCCATTTGCGGGCCGCCTATGCCGAATGATTGCAAATCAGGCCAGCGTTGTTTCAAGCCGCCCAATAAAAGCCCCGCCAATAAATCGCCAGAAGTCTCGCCAGCGACCATCGCCACTGTAGGCGCCTTGTGCATCGAAAACTTACCGAACGATACCGCGCTGCGGCGAGATGTGCTGTAAAAAAGAGAGCATCATGCGGACGTCGGGTGCTGACTCGGGGTACTTTTCGCTCAGGCTGGCGATCTGCAGCTGCGCTGCGTCAAGCGTCAAGTCCTCACGGTATAGAGCCTTGTGCATAGCCTTGACACTGGCGATTCGGTCTGGTGAAAAGCCGCGTCTGCGCAAGCCTTCAAAGTTCATGGTGCGCGCCTCGGCGGGCTGGCCTTGCCCCATGACAAACGGCGGCAAATCGGCAAACAGCAATGAGCACATCGCCGTCATGCTGTGCGCACCGAGCCGCACAAACTGATGCACCACCGTAAAACCACCCAAAATCACCCAGTCGCCGACCTGCACGTGCCCCGCCAACTGGGAATTGTTGGCAAAAATAGTGTGGTTGCCCACCTGGCAGTCATGCGCCAAATGCACATAGGCCATGATCCAGTTGTCATTGCCCACACGGGTCACGCCCACGTCACCCGGTGAGCCAATGTTGAAAGTACAAAACTCACGGACGGTATTGCGGTCGCCAATGATCAGCTCGCAAGGCTCGCCTGCGTATTTTTTATCTTGCGGAATGGCGCCGAGTGAATTGAATTGAAAAATGCGGTTGTCTGCGCCAATGGTGGTGTGGCCTTCAATCACGCAGTGGGGGCCCACAGTGGTGCCAGCGCCAATTTTGACGTTTGGCCCAATGACGGTGTACGGTCCGACGCTTGCGGTGCTGTCGATCTCGGCTTGCGGGTCAACAATAGCGGTGGAGTGAATGCCCATTTTTACTGTCATGTCACTCAGGCAATCGTACGCATGGTGCACATCAGCTCCGCCTCGCAGGCGATTGCTTCTCCGACCCGCGTGGTGCCTTTGAATTTAAAAATGCCAGCCTTCATTCGCTCTAGCGAAACATCCATGATCAGCTGGTCACCGGGCTCCACCGGCCGCTTGAATCGCGCTGCGTCAAAACCGGCAAAGTAGTAAACCGTTTTATCGTCAGGCGCGAGGCCCACCATTTCAAACGCCA
>JANOWB010000158.1:0-2132 GCA_031417695.1 Polaromonas sp. | reverse complement strand
CGCAATCGGCGTCGATGATGTTGACCGCGTCCAGTCGGCCACCCAGACCGACTTCGAGAACGGCCACGTCCAGGTTTGAGCGCGCCATCACATCCAGAATGGCCAGCGTGGAGAATTCAAAGTACGTGAGCGATACTTCATCATCATTCCGGGCTCTAGCCCTCGCCACGCTTGCAAAAGCAGCTACTAATTCAGAAGCATCCACAGTTTCGCCCAACAGCCGCAGCCGCTCTTCAAACCGCACCAGATGCGGCGACGTGAAGACGCCTGTACGGTAACCCGCTTGGCGCAGGATCGATTCCAGCATGGCGCAGGTCGAGCCCTTGCCATTGGTACCGGCCACCGTGATCACCGGGCAACTGAGCTTGAACGCCATGCGGTCTGCCACCGCCCTCACCCGCTCCAGCCCCATGTCGATGGCTTTGGGGTGCAGTTGCTCGCAGTAGGCCAGCCAGTCCTGCAGGGTGTGCAACTCAGAAGTGTCAGGGGTTTTCATACAGGCTTGAATTGTCGCGCACGGCTGCGGCATGATGGTGGCCATGAATAAAATGCCCGTTACTTCGCCCACCACCTCGTCCGTCATGCTTTACGGCATTTCCAATTGCGACACTGTCAAAAAAGCCCGCGCCTGGCTCACAGACCACGGCGTGAGCCACCAGTTTCACGACTTCAAAAAGCAGGGCGTGCCTCTGCTTCAAGTCAACCAGTGGATTGCCGCCGCAGGATGGGAATAACTGCTCAACCGCCGGGGCCCCACGTGGCGCAAACTAAACGAAGCCACGCAAGCCAGCGTGGTCGATGCCGCCAGCGCCATCGCCGTGATGGCAGCCAACAGCAGCGTCATCAAACGGCCGGTTGTGCAGTGGCCGGGTGGTCAGATCACGGTTGGGTTTGATGCGCAGGCTTGGCAGCGTTTGATTTGAGTTTTTGTGAATTTGCTATTTTTTATATAGCTGTTAATGGAATTCTGACGAGGGCTACAGGCACTATTTACCTTCCTTCAACTGCTTTTCAGCCCTATGCACCTGACCGCCTCTGTACTTCCGCAGCCCGCACGCCTGAACCGCCTTCGCACTTCGGACGAGCGTCGCCGGGAGGGTACCCGAAACGCTGGACGTCACACGATGCCTGCACACACTGAATATGCCCTTGACGGAATATTTCATGCAAGCTATATTTCCGTATGGCTTGGGACATTGAATACACAGACGAGTTCGGTGACTGGTGGAGCAGCCTCACCGAGGAAGAGCAGGTGTCCTTGGCCGCTTCTGTGCAATTGCTGGAAGAGCGTGGGCCTACTTTGGGATTCCCGCACAGCAGCGCCGTGAATGGCTCCAGGCACGGCCATATGCGAGAGCTTCGCACTCAGCACGGTGGGCGGCCTTTTCGTACTTTGTACGCTTTCGACCCTCGCAGAATGGCCCTCCTGTTGATCGGCGGCGACAAGACTGGCGACAACCGCTGGTATGACGTGAATCTGCCGATTGCCGACCGGCTGTATGACGAACACCTGGAACAACTTCGACGTGAAGGAGCAATTGATGGCTAAGAAATTTTCTGAACTGCGCGCGACCATGAGTGCACCTGCACGCGAGAAAGCAAGCAGCAAGGCCAAAACGATGTTGGCTGAAATGCCTCTGAACGAGCTTCGCCAGGCACGCGGCCTGTCTCAAAAAATGCTGGCGGAGGTATTGCACGTGCAACAGCCCTCGATAGCCAAGATTGAAAAGAGGACTGACATGTATTTGTCCACGCTGCGCAGTCACATTGAGGCGATGGGGGGCGAGCTGGATGTAATTGCGCGGTTCCCGGACAGGTCCGTGAAGATCAATAACTTTACCGATTTGGGTAGTGCCGTTTCGCCTTGAGTACCGGGAACAGTGGCATCGTTAGTTTTGCGGAGACGCGCCAAGACACACCCGAACGCTAGGGCCTCTCAACGCTTCGCTTTTAAAAGTCGGCCCCATCGTCCGGGCGTCTCTTGCCGCTTGTGTTTGATGCAAAGGCTTGCCGCCTTTCGTGGCGCCGCAATCGCGTGTAAGGCCCGGCCCGGTGATCAACCACCAACGCAGTGCGATGAGCCAGGTTTATTCGGCAGTGGCGTTGCGGGCAAAGCGACGCCGACTCAGCAC
>JANOWB010000157.1:0-10241 GCA_031417695.1 Polaromonas sp. | reverse complement strand
ACTTATCATGTACGACGAGCCTTTTGCAGGGCTTGATCCCATTTCGCTCGGAACCGCAGCGCAGCTGATCAGGCAGCTCAACGACACGCTGGGCATCACCAGCATCGTTGTTTCGCACGATCTGGAAGAAACCTTTCGCATCGCCGACCAGGTGATTATTTTGGCCAATGGTGTCGTTGCCGCTCAGGGCACGCCGGACGAGGTGCGTCACTCCACCGATCCGCTGGTGCACCAGTTTGTCAATGCGCTGAGCGAAGGGCCGGTCAAATTCCATTACCCGGGTGTAGATGTTGAAACTGACTTTGGTACTTCGGCGGGTACGGCAAGAGGAAAGCGTTCATGAGTACCCCTAAGCCGGGACGAATCGCCGAATTGGGCTTCGCTGTGCGTCAGCAGCTTGGCCAATTGGGTCACGCAACCCGCCTGCTAGCCCGGTTGATCATGACCAGCGGCCAAGCGCTGCGCCGCTTTGGTCTGGTGCGAGACCAAATCTTGTTTTTGGGTAACTATTCCCTTGCGCTGATTGGTGTGTCGGGGTTATTCGTGGGTTTTGTGTTGGGGCTGCAGGGCTACTACACACTACAGCGGTTTGGCGCAGCCGATACCCTGGGGTTGTTGGTAACGCTAAGTTTGGTGCGAGAGCTTGGGCCAGTGGTGACTGCGTTGCTGTTTGCAGGCCGAGCAGGCACAGCGCTAACGGCTGAAATTGGCCTGATGAAGGCGGGTGAGCAGCTTTCTGCGATGGAAATGATGGCGGTTGACCCGGTTCAGCGCATTTTGGCACCTCGTTTTTGGGGCGGCCTTATCGCGATGCCGATACTTGCTGCGGTCTTTAGCGCTGTCGGTGTTTTAGGCGGCTGGTTTGTGGGCGTAGTGATGATTGGCGTTGATGCAGGCTCGTTTTGGAGTCAGACGCAATCGGGCGTCGACGTGTGGCGTGACGTGGGTAACGGTGTGATCAAAAGCTTCGTTTTCGGCATAACTGTGACTTTTGTCGCGCTTTATCAAGGTTATGAAGCGCACCCCACCCCCGAGGGTGTGTCCAGGGCGACCACTCGAACCGTGGTGATTGCGTCGCTGGCAGTGCTGGGGCTTGATTTCCTGCTGACTACGCTGATGTTCAGTGTTTAAAGCAAGTGGCGTGCTGATCCAGCTTGCGCATGCGAAAATCGAACCATACTGCTAATTGTGGTCATAGCCATTTCGAGGTTCTGAAAGACTAAACAATGCAACGTTCAAAGAATGATTTTTGGGTAGGTTTATTTGTGCTGATTGGTGCGGCAGCTGTGCTGTTTTTGGCGCTGAAGTCAGCCAATCTGTTGTCGCTGAGTTTTGACACCGCCTACAAAGTAACTGCCAAGTTTGACAACATCGGCGGGCTAAAACCAAGAGCGGCCGTTAAAAGTGCTGGCGTGGTCATTGGCCGTGTAGAAAGCATCACATTTGATGACAAGTCTTTTCAGGCCAACGTTAATTTGGCGATGGAAAGCAAATATGCTTTTCCGAAAGATTCATCACTGAAAATACTGACCAGCGGCTTGCTAGGTGAGCAATACATCGGTATTGAGCCAGGCGGTAGCGAAAAAAACATTGCAGCTGGAGATGTAATCAAGCAAACGCAATCTGCCATCGTGCTTGAAAACCTGATTAGCCAATTTTTATTCAGCAAAGCTGCTGAAACCAAGCCTGCGGAAAATCCCACAGCGGCCCCCACCGCGGACAAAAAATGAAGAATTTATTATTGTTAAAAGGCATGGCCAGCGGCGCGGCCGCATGTTTAGCTTTAGTGCTGCTGTCGGGCTGCGCGACAGGTCCTAACGCCAACCCCGACGACCCCCTTGAGCCGCTGAATCGCACGGTATTTCAGTTCAATGACGGTTTGGACAAGGCCATTTTCAAGCCCGTAGCCACGGCTTACAAGGCCGTGACGCCGACGCCCGTTCGCACGGGGGTAAGCAACTTTTTTGGCAACCTGCTGGATGTGCGCACCCTGATCAACAACGTTCTCCAGTTGCGCCCAAAAGATGCGGTTGAAACGGTTATGCGCTTGGGTGTCAACACACTATTCGGTTTGGGCGGCGTGCTTAACGTTGCCAGTGAAATGCAGCTGGATCGGCAGCCCCAAGATTTCGGCCAGACCCTCGGCGTGTGGGGCGTGGGCTCTGGGCCCTATCTGGTGTTGCCCGTGTTGGGCTCGTCGTCCCCCCGCGATGTGGTCGGTATTGTGGTTCAAAGCAACACCGATATCGTCACCAATTTAGACCACGTGCCAACTCGAAACTCGCTCACCGTTTTGCGTGTAATTGATCTGCGTGCGGGCTTGTTGCAAGCCACCGAGCTGCTCGATTTGGCTTCGCTTGATCGCTATGCCTTTGCACGCGATGCCTACTTGCAACGCAAAAGAGTTGGCGTGACTGGGAAAGCTGGCGCCGCACCGCCGGAAGAGCGCTTTGACCTGCCGGCTTCCCCTGCCGAAAAAGAAGCGACTCCGCCCGCACAGCCTGCGGCGCCGAAGTAAGCGCTGCCTGACTGGTTTTTTCAATAAGATACACAACGCTGTCTACCCAATCTGCGACGATGCGTTATCTACAGGCGGGACGAAAAAGCCGCACGTCTGTGATCCATCACATTACGTCAATTTTTCTTGAAAGAAAGATATGAACTTCAGTTACTTGTCTCGTTTCGCCGGTCGCTTTTCTGGCCAATTGTCCAGCTTAATTGTGGGCGTTGCGCTGGTTGCAACTGCGGGCACAGTTGCTGCGGCAGACGAAGCGCCAGATGCGCTTATCAAACGCATTTCTACCGAAGTCATGCAAAGCATCAAGGCCGATCCAGGCATTCAGATTGGCGACGTGACCAAGGTCAGCGCATTGGTAGACAACCAAATCATGCCTAACGTCAACTTCGTGCGCATGACCGCATCAGCGGTCGGACGCAATTGGCGTCAGGCAACGCCTGAGCAACAAAAGCGCCTTCAAGAAGAGTTCAAAGCCTTGCTGGTACGCACTTACTCTGGCGCGCTATCGCAGGTTAAAGACCAATCTGTCAGCGTAAAGCCTTTGCGTGCCGCCGCAGCAGACACCGAAGTCGTTGTTCGTACTGAGGTGTTGGGTCGGGGCGACCCGGTTCAACTCGATTACCGCATGGAAAAAGTAGCTTCTGGCTGGAAGATTTACGACCTGAACGTACTGGGCGTCTGGATGGTAGAGACCTACCGCACTCAGTTCGCGCAGGAAATCAATGCCAAAGGCATTGATGGCTTGATCGCAGCTTTGGTTGAGCGCAACAAATCTAATGCTGCGAAAAAGTCGTAGTTTTTAGTCTTTTTCCTATCTTCAATCCATGTTGAATCTGCCGGCCAAGGTTTACCACGATGGGGCGGATGCCTTGGCCATCAGCTTGAAGACACAGGTCGGCGCCCAAGCCAGTACAGTGTCGGTTGACGCTTCCTTGCTGGTTGAATTTGACTCTTCAGCTTTGGCTGTGTTGCTGGCTTGCCGGCGTGCGGCCCAGGCTGCAGGCAAGCTTTTTGAGGTGTGCAACGCCCCTGCCAAGCTTGTGCAGCTTGCCGTGCTTTACGGCGTAGCGCAGCTGCTTGGGTTGCAAGAGCCAGCAACCGCCGCCTGACTCGATTGGCTTAAGTTCTTAAGTCTTTTATAGCCGTTTGGCTTGCAGCCACTTTCGCCTCGTAAAATAGGGGGCTAATGCCCGCTATTTCATTCCAATCGGTTTTTAAAACCTATCCCCCCACGCGAAAACAATCTGGCCCCGTCGTCAAAGCACTGGACGACGTGAGCTTTGACATCCGGCAAGGCGAGTTTTTTGGTCTACTGGGGCCCAACGGTGCTGGCAAAACCACTCTCATCAGCATTTTGGCCGGCCTATCCAAAGCCAGTCAGGGCAACGTGTTGGTGCATGGACATGACGTTGTCACCGATTACGCCGCCGCGCGCCGAGCGTTGGGTGTGGTGCCGCAAGAACTCGTTTTTGACCCGTTTTTTAGCGTGCGGGAGGCACTTCGCATCCAGTCGGGTTACTTCGGAATCAAAAATAACGACGCGTGGATTGACGAACTCTTGAGCAGCCTGGGCTTGGCTGATAAAGCTAATGCAAATATGCGCCAACTTTCAGGCGGCATGAAGCGCCGGGTGCTGGTGGCTCAAGCTCTGGTGCACAAGCCACAGGTCATCGTGCTGGACGAGCCAACAGCCGGGGTTGACGTGGAACTGCGGCAAACCCTGTGGCAATTTATTGCCAAGCTGAATAAACAAGGCAGCACTGTGCTGCTCACCACGCATTACCTTGAAGAAGCCGAGGCTCTGTGCAGCCGCATTGCGATGCTCAAGCAGGGCAAAGTAGTTGCCTTGGCCAATACGTCAGAGTTGCTAAAAGCAGCATCTTCAAACGTGCTCAGGTTCAAAATAGATAGCGAGCTACCTCTTGAACTCAAGCGCCAGGCACGCATTACTGGCAGAATTGTGCAGTTTCCGGCGCATAACGCCAATGACATTGAGCAATATCTGGCGGCAGTTCGTCAAGCGGGGCTGGTAGCTGAAGACATTGAAATACGCAAGGCCGACCTCGAAGATGTTTTCCTGGACGTCATGTCCGGCAAGTCTGAGGTGGCTGTATGACCGGCTGGCAAACGCTGCTTTATAAAGAAGTTTTACGCTTCTGGAAAGTTGGCTTCCAAACTGTCGGCGCGCCTGTGTTGACGGCAGTGATGTACATGCTGATTTTTGGTCATGTGCTTGAAGGTCAGGTTAAGGTTTACGGCACTGTTAACTACACTGCGTTTTTAGTACCCGGCCTGGTCATGATGAGCGTGCTGCAAAACGCTTTTGCCAACAGTTCGTCGTCGCTCATTCAAAGCAAAATTATGGGCAGCCTGGTGTTTGTACTGCTCACGCCGTTGTCGCACTGGCATTGGTTTTTTGCTTATGTGGGCGCATCTATTGCACGTGGTTTGCTGGTGGGTGCGGGCGTGTTTGTCGTCACGGTGTACTTTGGCCGGCCAGACTTTGTCTACCCACTGTGGATTGTGCTTTTCGCAGTTTTGGGTGCGGCTATGCTGGGAGCGCTGGGCGTAATTGCCGGGCTGTGGTCGGACAAGTTTGACCAGATGGCGGCGTTTCAAAATTTCGTCATCATGCCAATGACGTTTTTAAGCGGCGTGTTTTATTCGATTCATTCGTTGCCGCCATTTTGGCAAACTGTCAGCCACTTGAACCCGTTTTTCTACATGATCGATGGTTTTAGGTACGGGTTTTTTGGCGTGAGTGATGTGTCACCTTGGCTTAGCCTGGGTATCGTCTCGACTGCGCTCATCGTGGTGAGTGCTATTGCCGTCAATATGCTGCGCACCGGCTACAAAATAAGACATTAAATATATGACCAGCGAAGAACTACAAAGCATCATTGCCTGCGGCCTGCCGTGCGAGCACATCGAGCTGTCGGGCGACGGCCAGCATTGGTATGCCACCATTGTGTCCAGCACCTTTGAAGGCCAGCGCCTGATTCAGCGACATCAAAAAGTCTACGCTACGCTGGGTGGACGCATTCAAACCAATGAAGTGCATGCGCTGTCGATGAAAACCTTCACGCCTGCCGAGTGGGCGGCCAATTCCTAATTTCTGGTTCCTAATTTCCCATACCGAATTTTCAGACTCAATTCATGGACAAAATTCTCATCAAAGGCGGCAACGCGCTGAACGGTACAGTAACTATTTCAGGGGCGAAAAACGCAGCTTTGCCCGAGCTGTGTGCGGCGCTGCTGACGGCTGACACGGTAACTCTAGAAAATGTGCCTGGCCTGCAAGATGTGACGACGATGCTCACGCTGGTTCGCAACATGGGTGTGTCGGCTGAACGCGATGCGTTAACGCCCAGCACTGTGGTGCTGAATGCCGGTACGCTGACCTCACCTGAAGCGCCGTACGAGCTGGTCAAAACCATGCGCGCTTCTGTGTTGGCATTAGGCCCGCTGCTCGCACGTTTCGGCGAAGCCACGGTGTCCTTGCCCGGTGGTTGCGCCATCGGCTCGCGGCCAGTAGATCAGCACATCAAAGGCCTGCAAGCGATGGGCGCCGAGATTGTGGTCGAGCACGGCTACATGATTGCCAGGTTGCCCGTTGGCCGCACGCGCCTTAAAGGCTGCAGCATCACGACCGACATGGTGACTGTTACTGGCACGGAGAATTTCTTGATGGCGGCAACGCTGGCAGAAGGCGAGACGACTTTGGAAAACGCTGCTCAGGAGCCTGAAATTGGCGACCTGGCCGAAATGCTCATCAAAATGGGCGCAAAAATTGAAGGCCACGGCACCCGGCGTATTCGCATTCAGGGCGTGGAACACCTGCACGGCTGCACCCACCAAGTGGTGGCAGATCGAATTGAAACCGGCACGTTTTTATGCGCGGTGGCGGCATGTGGCGGTGCGGTAAAACTGATCAACGGCCGTGCCGACCACCTGGACGCTGTAATTGACAAGTTGCGCGAGGCAGGCGCAACAGTTACAGCAGGCGACGGCTTCATCGATGTGAAGTCGAGCGGCAGGCTCAAAGCGCAGTCGTTTCGCACCACTGAATACCCGGGCTTTCCAACCGATATGCAGGCCCAGTTCATGGCGCTCAATGCCGTGTCTAGTGGTTCGGCCAGCGTGACCGAAACCATTTTTGAAAATCGTTTTATGCACGTCAATGAAATGGTGCGCTTGGGCGCAAAAATTCAGATTGAAGGCAAAGTCGCCATCATGGAAGGCGTTGAAAAACTATCGGGTGCTACCGTGATGGCAACCGACTTGCGCGCCTCAGCCAGTTTGGTCATTGCCGGGCTGGTTGCTGATGGCGAAACCATGATTGACCGCATTTACCACCTTGACCGCGGCTACGACCACATGGAGGCGAAGCTGCGCGCATTGGGCGCCGACATCGAACGAGTCAAAGCATGATCATTATTGAAAAACTGGGGACGCAATCGTGATAACGATCGCTTTGTCTAAAGGCCGTATTTTTGACGACATCTTGCCGCTGCTCAAAAGCGCCGGCATTGTGGTGCTGGACGACCCTGAAAAATCTCGCAAGCTGATATTGGACACCAACCAGCCCGATGTGCGTGTGCTGCTGGTGCGTGCAACTGATGTACCCACTTACGTGCAGTATGGCGGCGCTGACATGGGCGTGGTCGGCAAAGACACGCTGCTGGAGTCAGACACGCAGGGCTTGTATCAGCCGCTTGATTTGCAGATCGCGAAATGCCGCATCAGCGTGGCTGTGCGTGAAGGTTTTGATTACGCCGCTGCCATGCGCCAAGGCTCGCGCATGAAAGTTGCTACTAAATACGTGGCGATTGCGCGTGACTTTTTTGCATCAAAAGGCGTGCACGTTGATTTGATCAAGCTCTACGGCAGCATGGAACTGGCGCCGTTGACCGGGCTGGCAGAGGCAATTGTTGATTTGGTGTCGACCGGCAACACACTCAAGGCCAATCACTTGGTTGAAGTCGAACGCATCATGGACATCAGTTCGCATTTGATCGTTAACCAGACAGCGTTAAAACTCAAGCAGGCGTCGATTCGAAAGATTGTTGATGCGTTTGCGGCAGCCGTCAATAAGTAAGTCAATCGTTAGTTCTTTCTATTTACTATGAATTTAATAGCTGCTCCTGCCCGTCTTTCAAGCGCTAGAAGCACTTTTGATGCTGAATTGAAGGTGCGCCTGCATTGGTCAGCCGATGCAGATGCTGCTATCGAGCAGCGGGTGGCCAGCATCTTGGCCGACGTGCAAACGCGTGGCGATGCGGCGGTGCTGGAGTACACAGAGCGCTTTGATGGCTTGACCGTCCCGTCAATGGCTGCGCTGGAGCTGACGCAAGCCGAGCTTAAATCCGCATTCGATGCCATTCCTTCAGCCCAACGCGACGCACTTCAAGCAGCAGCCAAGCGCGTACGCAGTTACCACGAAGCACAAAAGCAAGCCAACGGCCAAAGCTGGAGCTACCGCGACGAATACGGCTCTTTGCTCGGCCAAAAAGTAACGCCACTAGACCGCGTGGGCATTTACGTGCCGGGCGGAAAAGCCGCTTACCCGTCTTCGGTGTTGATGAATGCGATACCTGCGCACGTGGCGGGTGTGGGTGAAATCATCATGGTGGTGCCCACGCCCAAGGGCGAAAAGAACGCGCTTGTTTTAGCCGCTGCCTACGTCGCGGGCGTCAGCCGCGCCTTCACCATCGGCGGCGCGCAAGCCGTGGCCGCGCTGGCGTACGGTACCCGAACCGTGCCCAAGGTCGACAAAATCACCGGCCCAGGCAACGCCTACGTGGCCAGCGCCAAAAAGCATGTGTTTGGTACCGTCGGCATCGACATGATTGCTGGGCCATCCGAGATTTTGGTGATAGCCGACGGCACCACGCCCGCCGACTGGGTGGCGATGGACTTGTTCAGCCAGGCCGAACACGATGAGCTGGCGCAAAGCATTTTGCTGTGCCCTGATGCCGCTTACATTGATGCTGTGCAGGAGGCTATCAACCGCCTGCTGCCCACGATGCCGCGTGCAGCCATCATTGCTAAATCACTCACAGACCGCGGTGCCTTGATCTTGACTCGCAGCATGGAAGAAGCCTGCGACATCAGCAACAGAATTGCACCTGAGCATTTGGAAGTGTCAAGCCGGGACCCACACAAATGGGAGCCACTGCTAAAACACGCTGGCGCCATTTTCTTGGGTGCGTACACCAGCGAATCATTGGGCGACTACTGCGCTGGCCCCAACCACGTCTTGCCCACCGGCGGCACCGTGCGGTTTTCCAGCCCGCTGGGCGTCTACGACTTCCAAAAACGCAGCAGCCTGATTGAAGTCAGCGAACAAGGCGCCCAGGTGCTCGGCAAGATCGCCGCCGTGCTGGCACATGGGGAAGGCCTGCAAGCCCACGCCCGCGCCGCCGAAATGCGGCTGAAATAGAAATTAATTGGGGTCAGATTCCAATTAACTATGTTAATTTTGCATACATAATTGGAATCTGACCCCAATTGATATTTTCGTGGAACACGAAGTTCGTGTAGACTTTGGCTTTAGAGCACTGAACCATGAAAAACGTCACTATCACCGTCGATGAAGCTGCCCTTGAATGGGCGCGCATTGAAGCGGCGCGACGCAATACCAGCGTTTCCCGCATGTTGGGTGAGTTTTTGGAAGAGGTGCGTCGGCGCGACGACGCTTACGAGAGGGCTTACCAGGAGTGGCGCAGCCACCGCGCCACCTGGAAGTCCGACGGGCAGCCCTACCCCAAGCGAGACGAAATCTACACCCGTGGCATGCCCGCGCACGGGGGCGCCTGAATGCCCCGCGCTGAATCCGCGACGCCGTTGGTGTTTGTGGACACCAACGTGCTGATCTACAGCGAAGACCTGTCCGAGCCAAACAAGCAAAACCTGGCAGAGGCGTGGCTTGATGCCCTGTGGCAGCGTCGCGCGGGGCGCCTTGGCGTGCAAGTGCTCAACGAGTTTTATTTCAACGCTACCACCAAAATCAAACCTCCGTTGCCCCAAGGAGACGCGCGGGCGTTGATCCGTCGTTATGTCAGCGGCTGGAACCCGTGGGTGGTAGACGCGCAAACCCTGGAGACCGCCTGGGGTGTGCAATCGCGCTACGGCCTATCTTGGTGGGACTGCCTCATCATCGCCGCCGCCCAGCAAAGCGCCTGCGCCACGGTGCTCAGTGAAGACATGGGCCATAACGCCCAATATGGCACGGTGACAGTGATCAACCCATTCAAACTCACTCCTGAGGAGTTCTTCCTGGGTCAAATTCCCGCAGGCCGGCGCTCCCTATGACATCAACAGCAAACCCGCTCCAAAACCTCATCACCACCCGCATCCGCCAAGACATCGTCTCCATGCACGGCTACGCGATTCAAGACTCGCGCGGCATGGTCAAGCTGGACGCGATGGAGAACCCGCACCGCCTTTCGCCCGAGCTGCAGGCCAAGCTGGGCGCGCGTTTGGGCGCGACGCCCTTGAACCGTTACCCCAACGCGCGGGTAGACGACTTGCGCGCCGCCTTGGCCACTTACGCCAAGATGCCCCCCGGGCACGACATCATGCTGGGCAACGGCTCCGACGAGCTGATCTCGCTCCTGGCGATGGCGGTAGACCTGCCGCCAGCGCAAAACCCCAGCGGCAAAGCGCCCGTCATCCTCGCGCCCGAGCCGGGTTTTGTGATGTACGCCATGAGCGCACAATT